>NZ_LMNJ01000011.1:0-107927 GCF_001423325.1 Methylobacterium sp. Leaf113 | reverse complement strand
ATGGTACTGTGTCTCAAGACACGGGAGAGTCGGTCGCCGCCAGACCTGCTCAGAACAAGGTTCGTCCACGCCCATCCGCGTCGACCCACATTCCCTCGAAACGATCCCAGGTGGCGCGGGGTGGAGCAGCCCGGTAGCTCGTCAGGCTCATAACCTGAAGGTCACAGGTTCAAATCCTGTCCCCGCAACCAAACACAAAAGCCCGCCCTGGGAGAACTAGGGCGGGCTTTTTCGTGTCTCGGCCCTCAGCGCAAACCCAGAATGTTTCGGGCCTCGGAGGGCGTCGCGACCCGGCGGCCGTGGCGCCGCACGGTCTCGGCCGCCAGCGCGACGAGTTCGGCATTGCTCGCGGCGAGGCGCTCCCGGGTGATCCGGATGTTGTCCTCCAGGCCCGTCCGCACCGCGTCGGCACCGCGCGCCAGAGCCCAGTCCATCACCTCCGCCTGATGCCGGCCGATCCCGGCGGCCGTCCAGGTCGCACTCGGCAGGATGCGCCGCATTTCGCCGAGGAGCAGGTCCAGGAGGTGCGGATCGGCCGGCAACGCGTTCTTGACGCCCATCACAAACTGCACGTGCGGGCGCGCATCGATCAGTCCGGCTTCGGCCAACCGGAGGGCGCCGTGGAGATGGGACAGGTCGAAGATCTCGATCTCGGGCCGGACGCCGAACCGCTTCATCTGACCTGCCAGATCCGACACCAGCACCGCGTGGTTCTCGTACACGATGGTAGGGAAATTCACCGATCCGGTCGAGAGCGAGGCCATGTCCGGGCGGTGCTGCAGGGACAGCCCTCGGCTCGCCGGATCGCGTCCGCGTCCGCCCGTGGAGAATTGCACGATGAGGCCCGGGCAGTGCCGGCGCAGGCCATCCTGCACGGCGGCGAATCGGTCCGGGTCGGAGGACGGGGTCTCATCGTCGTTGCGCACATGGATATGCGCCAGGGTGGCGCCCGCCTCGTACGCCTCCCGGGTCGAGGCGATCTGCTCGGCCACAGTCACCGGAAGGGCGGGAGTGTCGGATTTGCGCGGTACCGAGCCGGTGATCGCCACGGCGATGACGACGGGGTCGGTCTTGGCGGAGTCTGTCACGCATTGTCTCCCTGGCGGATGCGGTTGTCGCGTTCCTCACCGCTCCGCATGGCCGGCAGCCGCGGTGACCGCAAGCCTCCCGACGCACGGTCTCGCGCCCTCACCCGGAGGCCTTGCACCGCCTCGCGTGACAGAACCCTTTCCGGCCCTCGGTGCTCGCTTTAAGGTTCCGCCGCATGAGCGACACGATCCTGATCCTGAACGGCCCGAACCTCAACCTGCTCGGCCAGCGCGAACCGCACATCTACGGGCACGAAACGCTCGCGGACGTGGAGGCCCGATGCCGGAGCCTGGCCGCCGGATTCGGCCTCACGATCGCGTTTCATCAGAGCAATGCCGAGCACCAGCTGATCGACTGGATCCAGGCCTATCGGGTCGATTGCGCCGGCATCGTGATCAATGCCGGGGCCTACACCCATACCTCGATCGCGATCCTGGATGCCTTGAGCGCCTGCACGGTTCCGATCGTCGAGTGCCATATCTCGAACGTGTATCGGCGTGAGTCGTTTCGCCATCATTCCTACGTGTCGCCCGCCGCCACCGCGGTGATGGCGGGCTTCGGCACCCATGGCTACGAACTCGCCATCCGGCACCTCGCTCACCTGCGCGAAGCCCGGCAGGCTTAGGCAGCCCGCGGCCGCATCAGGCGGCCCGCATTCGCAGCCGCGCGAGGCTGTTCCAGGCCGGCGCCAGGACGAAGCTCGTGATCGGGATGAGGGCGGCGCCGACGGCGAGGCCGACGAGGCCGGAGCCCGCCGCCGTCACCAGCCACTCGACGATTCCCGCAAGCGGACCCGCGACGCTCGCAGCCTGAACGGCAACCGCGTGGATGGCATGACCGATTTCGGGCAAGCCATAGGTTTCGAGGCCATGCACCAGGATGCCGCCGCCGACCCAGATCATCGCGGCGGTGCCGACGATGGCCAGGATCTTGAGGAAGCCCGGCATGCCCTTGACCAGGGCGCGACCGAAGCCCCGGACGAGGCTGCCGAACGCCGACCGGCTGGTGTTGCCCGCCATGGCGACGCCGGCATCGTCCGCTTTCACGATCAGGGCGACGCCGCCATAGACCGCGACCGTGATTCCCACCGCGACCACGGCCAGAACCGCCGCCTTCATCCAGAACGAGCCCTCGGGCAGGGCCGCCAGGGTGATCGCCATGATCTCGGCCGACAGGATGAAGTCGGTCTTGATCGCGCTGGATACTTTCTGGTCTTCAAGCGCCTGGGCATTGCCGGCCGCCCCGTCGCGCTGGGCCTCGTGGGCGTGGGCCTGATGCGGGAACAGGGCCTCGTAGACCTTCTCGCTGCCCTCGTAGCAGAGATAGGCGCCGCCGAGCATCAGCAGCGGCGTGATGGCCCAGGGCGCGAAGGCGCCGAGCGCCAGGGCGGCCGGCAGCAGGAACAGCAGCTTGTTGCGCAGGGAACCGAGGGCGATGCGGCCGACGATCGGCAGTTCGCGCTCGGCGGCGAAGCCCACGACGTACCGGGGCGTGACCGCCGCATCGTCGATGACGACACCGGCCGCCTTCACGCCGGCGCGGCCCGCCTGCGCCGCCACATCGTCGAGGGAGGCCGCCGCCACCTTGGCCAGGCCCGCGATGTCGTCGAGGAGCGCGATCAGTCCGATACTCACGAGAAATCCTTCCTGGGCACACCGCCGGCCGTCGCGGACCATCGTACGGGATCGGCGCTCGGCAAGCTCAGCCTTTACTAGAGACGAACGGCAGGTCGATTTGATCCGTGCCGATGCGGGAATGCCAAGGGCGAGACCGAATGATCTGTCCACACCTTCGCGATCGGGCGGAAGGTCTGTTCAGGCACAGCCGTCGGCTCCTTCGCGGCGGGCTTTATCACGGCCCCGAGCCTCCTGCCGAAGAGAAAGTGCGTACTGCGCCGGGATCGTCTCGACAAGTACTGGATGCATCCCGTATGATACCGGAATGCTCGTTGTGAAATGGATTTCGCCGAGCGGATTTTACTGGGAATTCGAAGCCGATGAAGCGCCGCAGCGCGCGACCGTTCACGGTCGAAATCAAGCACAACCGCGCCTCGCTGTCCGAGGCCTCCGCCCGTCCCCGCAAAGACCAGAACCTCTGGCACGACGTTTCCCTGGAGGATGCGGACACCCGCGTCGAAGCGCCGGCCGCCCCCGCGGCGTGGGGTGAGGCGAGCGCGTCCAAATCCGGGACATCCAAGTCCGGGACGTCGAAGTCTGGGTCTTCCAAGCTCGCCTCATCCAAGCTTGAGTCGTCCACACCCGAGGCCCCGGCCCGGCGCATCCTGCCGAGCCTGCTGCCGATGTTCGTACCCTCGCCCGAACCGGAGGTTCAGGCCGCACCCGTGGTCGAGCGGTTGCCACGCGTCCGGCGCGTCAAGCCTCCCGCGCCGCGTCAGGCCAAGCCGAAATCCGGTTTGAAAGATACGTCGGACTTCGACGCCAGCCCGCGCGCGGCCTTGCAGGTGCAGCAAGAAGCGACGGTGCCGCCGGCTGCGGCCGCCCCGCCTGTCGCACGACCAGCCTCGATGGCGTCCCCGACCGACGCCCCGGCGGCATCGCTGCGGGCGACGCGCCGGGTCCAGAAGGACGTCGCCCTGCGCCCCGGGGAGCGTTGGAAGCGGCGCCTGCCCCGCGCGCTCTGGTAGAGCGCGCGTCCCCGCGTCGGTCCTGGACCTCCAGCCGATGATGTCGGGCCCGACCGTTGGCGGGCCGGGATGGCGCGTCCTCCTCAGCCGGGCTCACCCCCGCCGAACCCGAACCGGAAGCGCCGCCACGGTGCGGTTGCCCTCCCCGCGTGAGGCCGCTGGATTCGCTCATCCGGGGATGTGTCCTTCGGGCTCGGAGCGATGAGGTGGGGGCTCGGCTGACTTCGCTCGGCGGCAGGGGCTCCCGGCCGCCCCAATGCCTCCTCACAGACTCGCACGATCGCAAGGCGGCCTTGAAGCCGCCCGGTCAGCCGTACCGGGTTGTGCGCGAACCGGTGTTCCCGGAAACCATGTGGTGAGGACGCGGAGCCGCGGGCTCGGCGCACCGGTGCCGGAGTGCCGACTGGCCATGGCGTCAGGTTGTGGTGGATCGCCGACCACCGACCACCGACCATCGACCCGGGTGGAAGCCGGCGCTCCCTGTCTTCGTTCTGTCCTCGCCCTGCCCTCGCACGACCGCTCGCCCATGAGCTGCGCGCCGGTGCCGTTTGACGATGCTGCCTGGTCAGCAGCCTGTCGGTGCGCGCTGGGCCGGAATTCTCGATCCGGCGCCCATTGACAGCTTCGCCATGCCAAAATAGATGATGATCATCATTTTTATAGGCGGATGGTTCGACCGTGGGGCGCAGAATGGATACGAGGGTGATGCTGGGGCTCGCGGGCCTGGCCCTGTCGGCCTGCTCGCCGGCCGAGACGGCGGTGACGCCGGAGCCGCCGCTGGTTCAGACCGTGGTGGTCGCGTCCGCCCCGGGTGGCGTTGCGCGCTACACCGGAGTGATCCGTGCCCGCACCGAGAGCAACCTCGGCTTCCGGGTCGGCGGCAAGATCTTCCAGCGCCTGGTCGATCCGGGCGACCGCGTGCGCCTTGGCCAGCCGCTGATGCGCCTCGACCGCACCGATTTCACCTTGGCGCTCAACGCCGCCCGCGCCTCGGTCGAGGCGGCCCGTGCCCAGATGATCAAGGCTCGGGCCGACGAGGAGCGCAGCCGCAAGCTGGTGGCCGACGGCTGGACCTCGAAACAGACCTACGACCAGAACAAGGGTGCGGCGGACGCGGCGAACGCGCAATTCGCCAATGCGGAGGCCCAGGCCAGCCAGATCCAGAACCAGGCCGGCTACGCGGAGCTCCAGGCCGATGCCGACGGCGTGGTGATGGAGGTTCCCACCGAGCCCGGCCAGGTGGTCGCTGCCGGCCAGACGGTGGTGAAGCTCGCCCGCGACGGCGCGCGCGAGGCGGAGGTGTTCCTGCCCGAGGGCAGCCGGCGGGCTGCCGAAGGCGAGGCCTCCGCCACTCTCTACGCCGACGGAGCGGCGACCTACCCGGCACGCCTGCGCGAACTCTCCGCCACGGCTGATCCGGCCACCCGCACCTACCGGGCACGCTACATCCTGTCGGGCGGCGGCGAGGCCGCGTCGCTCGGCGCCACCGTGACCCTGCAACTCCGCGCCCTCGACGCCGGCCGGGCCGCCCGGGTGGAGGTTCCGCTCGGCGCCCTGTTCGATCAGGGGCACGGCAGCGCCGTCTGGCGCTACGACGCCGCCACCGAGACGGTGAGGCCCCAGCCCGTGCAGGTCGCCCGCATGGGCGAGGAGCGCGCCGAGATCGCCGCCGGCCTGGCCCCGGGCGACCGGATCGTGGCGCTCGGTGCCCATCTCCTCAAGGCCGACCAGCGGGTGCGCCAGGCGCCGCCGAGCATGACGGGTGTGGTGCGATGAGCGGCTTCAACCTCTCGGCGCTCGCCGTTCGCGAGCGGGCCGTCACGCTGTTCCTGCTGATCGCGCTGACGGGGGCGGGCTTCTTCGCCTTCGAGAAGCTCGGGCGGGCCGAGGACCCGGCCTTCACCGTGAAGGTGATGACGGTCTCGGCCGCCTGGCCCGGCGCCACGGCGGAGGAGATGCAGCGCCAGGTCGCCGATCCTCTGGAGAAGCGTCTGCAGGAACTGGTCTATTACGACAGGGCCGAGACGACGGTCCGTCCCGGGCTGATGATGACGAAGGTCATCTTCAAGGACAACATGCCCCCGGCCAAGCTCGCCTCGGAGTTCTATCAAGCGCGGAAGAAGCTGTCGGATCAAGCCTCAAGCCTGCCGCGCGGCGTGCTCGGGCCGCTGTTCAACGACGAGTTCTCGGACATCTACTTCGCCCTCTACGCCGTGCAGGCCCGGGGCCTGCCGCACCGCCAGCTGGTGCTGCGGGCCGAGGACATGCGCCAGCGCCTGCTGCGCGTGCCCGGCGTCGAGAAGATCAACATCCTGGGCGAGCAGGCGCAGAAGATCTTCGTCGAGATCTCCTACCAGCGCCTCGCCACCCTCGGCATCACCGGCCAGCAGCTGCTTGCCGCGCTGGCCAACCAGAACGATGTCACGCCGGCCGGCTTCGTCGAGGCCGCGGGCCCGCGCGTGTACCTGCGCCTCGACGGCGCGATCGACGGGATCGATGCGATCCGCGACCTGCCGGTGGCCGCCGGCGACCGCAGCCTCAAGCTCGGCGATATCGCTGAGGTCACGCGCGGCTACGAGGACCCCAAGACCTTCGAAATCCGCAACGACGGCGCGCCGGCTCTGATGCTCGGCCTGGTGATGAAGCCCGGCTTCAACGGGCTGAAGCTCGGCGAGGCCCTCAACGCCGAGGAGGTGGCGATCCACCACGAGACTCCGGTCGGCATCACGTTCACCAAGATCACCGACCAGGCCAAGGTCATCGACGACGCCATCCACGAGTTCATGGTCAAGTTCTTCACCGCCCTCGGCGTGGTGATCTTCGTGTCCCTGGTGGCGCTCGGCTTCCGGGTCGGAATCGTGGTGGCGCTGGCCGTGCCACTCACCCTGTCGGCGGTGTTCGTGGTGATGATGATCACCGGCCGCGATTTCGACCGGATCACGCTGGGCGCCCTCATCATCTCGCTGGGACTTCTCGTCGACGACGCCATCATCGCCATCGAGATGATGGTGGTGCGCATGGAGGAAGGCGCCGACCGCATCGAGGCTGCGACCTATGCCTGGAGCGCCACCGCCGCGCCGATGCTCACCGGCACGCTGGTGACCATCGCGGGCTTCCTGCCGGTGGGCTTCGCCGCCTCCACGGCGGGCGAATATGCCGGCAACATCTTCTGGGTGGTGGCCTTCTCGCTGATCATCTCGTGGATCGTGGCCGTGACCTTCACGCCCTATCTCGGCGTCAAGCTGCTGCCGAACATCAAGAAGGTCGAGGGGGGACACGAGGCGATCTACGCCACCAAGAACTACGAGCGCCTGCGCCGCCTCGTACGGATGTCAGTCGACCACAAGTGGCTCGCCGCCGGCATCACGGTCGGGCTGTTCGCGCTCGCCGTGGTGGCGATGGGGCGGGTCGAGCAGCAGTTCTTCCCCAATTCGGAGCGGCCCGAACTCATCGTCGAGGTCACCCTGCCGGCGGGTTCGGCCTTCAGGACTACCGAGGCCAGCGTCAAGCGGGTCGAGGCGGCATTGCGCGATCTGCCGGAGGCGGGCGAGATCACGAGCTACATCGGTCAGGGCATGCCCCGCTTCGTGCTCTCCTTCGACCCCGAACTACCCGATCCGGCCTTCGCGCAGATCGTGGTGCAGACGGCCGACGCCCAGGCCCGCGACGCCCTGCGGGGCAAGGTCCGCGCACTCGTGGACGAGGGCCGCTTCCCCGAGGCCCGGGTGCGCGTGCTGCAGATCGTGTTCGGCCCGCCGATCCGCTTTCCCGTCGCCTTCCGGGTGGTCGGACCCGATCTCGACGTGATCCGGGGCATCGCCGCCGAGGTTCGGGAGGTGATGGCGGCCAATGCCAACATGCGCCTCGTCCACCTCGACTGGGGCGACAAGACCCCGAGCCTGCATCTCGCCCTCGACCAGGAGCGCCTGCGCCTGATCGGCCTGACCCCGAAGGAGGCCGGCCAGCAATTGCAGACCTACCTCAACGGCACGCCCGCCACCCAGGTGCGGGAAAACTTGCGCTCCGTCGACGTGCTGCTGCGCAGCCCCGGCCCCGAGCGACGCTCGCTCGGCGAGATCGGCGACCTGACCCTGGCGACGAAAGACGGACGGCAGGTGCCGGTCTCCCAGGTGGTCCGGCTGGAGAGCCGCACCGAGGACGTGGTTCTCAAGCGCTACAACCGCGAGACCTACATCCGCGTCCAGGGTGACGTGCTCGACGGGAAGCAGCCGCCCGACATCCACGCCCAGGTCTTCCCCCTGCTGGCGCCGATCAAGGCCAAGCTTCCGTCGGGCTATCGCATCGACACGGCCGGCGCCGTGGAGGAGAGCGAGAAGGCGATGCTGTCGCTGGTGGCGGTGTTCCCCATCATGCTGATCGTGACGCTGACGGTGATCATGATCCAGGTGCGCTCCTTCGCCACCATGTTCATGGTCTTCGCCACCGCCCCGCTCGGCCTCGTGGGCGCGGCGCCGACCCTGCTCCTCTTCCACCAGCCCTTCGGCTTCAACGCGATCCTCGGGCTGATCGCCCTGTCGGGCATCCTGATGCGCAACACCCTGATCCTGGTCGACCAGATCCACCACGATCAGGCGGCGGGGCTGTCGAACTACGAGGCCATCGTGGAATCCACGGTGCGACGGGCACGCCCCGTGATCCTGACGGCGGCCGCGGCCATGCTGGCCTTCATCCCGTTGACCCACTCGGTGTTCTGGGGGGCTCTGGCCTACGTCCTGATCGGCGGCGTCGGCGTCGGCACCCTGCTGACCCTGCTGTTCCTGCCGGCCCTCTACGCCCTGTGGTTCCGGGTGGGCCGAACCCCCGCGCCGGTGCCGGCCGGACAAGCCCCGCTGGCGAACCCGGCCGAGGCTTGATCGGCACGGAGCTGATCGAACCCCTCCCGGCCCTCCGGTCCGGGGCGGGGCGTTCCGGAATCGCGCGGCCCGATCGGCGCGCGCGGTCCATCGACCGGCCCACGCTTGTGCCCCCTCGCGCGGGCCGGTCGATCGGCGGAGGGAGTGGAAGCTGTTTTAAATGATGCCGCGCATCCATATGAGGGGGCGCAGACGAGGGTGGCGACGGACGAGGAGCGGCAGATGCCGAGGGTATCCCAGGAGCAGGCCCGGCTGAATCGCCAGCGCGTCGTCGAGGTCGCCTCGGCCCTGTTCCGCGAGCGCGGTCTGCACGGCGTCGGAGTGGCCGACATCATGGCGGCCGCCGGCCTGACCCATGGCGGCTTCTACGGTCAGTTCGCCAACAAGGAGGCCCTGGCGGCCGAGGCGTTCGACGCCGCGATCGCGGAGGAGTACCGGGGCGGTCCCGAGACCCTTCTGGCGAACTACCTTTCGGAGGCCCACGTCCAGACCCCCGGAAAAGGATGCCCCCTCGCGGCCCTCGCCAACGACGTCGCGCGGGAGCCGAAGGGATGCCCCGTGCGTGCGCGCTTCACCCGAGGGGTCGAGGCGCTCGCCACCCTCCTGGCCGACCTGTCGCCGAAAGCCGCCCGCGCGCGCCGGCGGCAGCGCTCCCTGGCGACCTTGTCGACCCTGGTCGGCGCCATCGTGCTGGCCCGGGCCGTCGACGACGAGACGCTGGCCCAGGAACTGATCGAAGCGGCCCGCGCCGCCGTCACCGCCTGAACCTCATGACCCCAAGTCCCGCGGCGGTCCCGGCTCGCCCGGTGGACTCCCTGGAGTCTGTTGTTTTCGTTTGTCTCGTCGGGACAACCGGTTTCCACTGATCCCTGACAAACTTTCGGCAAAGGGCCCGAGGCGAGACCGGGCTGTCGTTGGATCGAGGGGGATGTGTTCGCCCTGACGTTCGGGGTTCCCGGCGCGAAACGCGGCGGCCGACCTTTTCACCGAACCTTGATGGAGCCGTCACGCTCCCACCGTGTTTTGCCGGCAGGTTCGGAAGCCTGAGCCGCACCGGCTCGGATCTTCTGCTCGAGCCGCACCGGCTCGGATCTTCTGCTCGAGCCGCACCGGCTCGGATCTTCCGCTAGCGCGCAACCTTCGGGGGCAACGTTGAACGCCGAAGACACCACCCTACGGCAGGCTCTGGCCGTGGCGAATGCGAAGGCGGCGGCCGCGGAGCGCCGGTTGATCGAGTCCGAGGCCCGCTACACCGCCCTGCAGACCGAGCAGCATCAGCTCGCGCGCGACCTCCAGCATCATGTCCGCAACATGTTGGCCGTGGTGCGTGCCGTGGCGCAGCGCTCGGCCGAGACCAGCGAGAGCGTCGAGGACTACGCCATGCATCTCGACGGGCGGCTGGCGGCGCTTGCCCGCGTACAGGGCGCGATGACGCTCAATCCGCGGGCGAAGCTCGACCTCCACGCGCTGATCTCGGACGAGCTGCTGTCGGCCCAGGCTCAGGAAGGCCTGCAGGTCGCTCTGTCGGGGCCGCCCGTACTGCTGCAGCCCCAGGTCGCCGGGACTCTCGGTCTCGTCTTCCATGAGCTGACGACGAACGCGGTCAAGTTCGGGGCCCTCAGCCATGCGGAGGGGCGGATCACCGTGTCCTGGCATGTCAGCGCCGATCCGTGGCCGAACCTGGTCGTCACATGGCGCGAGCAGGGGGGACCGCCCGTCGCCGCATCGCCGCGCAAGGGGTTCGGCCTGGGCTTGCTCGAGGATGGACTGCCCTACGAGCTGAAGGCCCGCGCGGATCTGCGCTTCGAACCGGCGGGTCTCGCCTGCACCATCATCCTGCCGCTCTCCGAGCGGATCTGCGCGGGAGCCGCCCTCCCCTGAAGCGGCCTTCGCCTCAAAGCCGCCCTCCCCCGAAAGCCGCCCTGCCTTGAAGGAAGAAGTCGTTCCGGGGCGCCCCGTCAGCCGAAGAGCGCGTCGGTGACCATCGACAGCTCGAGGGGCTTTTCGCAATGGCGCACGCCGGCGTAGCGGCTCGGGATGGCAGCCTTCTCGTAACCGGTGGCGAACAGGAACGTCACGCCGCGTGCCTGCAGGGCATCGGCCACCGGGTAGACCGTCTCGTCCTGCAGGTTGATGTCGAGCACCGCCGCGTCGATCTCGGGCGTCGCCGCGATCAGCGCCAGCGCCTCCCCCACCCGCGGCACCGGCCCCAGCACCTCGGCCCCGCAGGCCTCCAACTGATGACGCAGGTCGTCCGCGATGAAGTACTCGTCTTCCACGACCAGCACGCGGCGGCCGGCGAGCGAGGGAGCGGCGGAATGCGAGGCACCGGCCGGATGGGTTGGATGGGTCGGATGGGTTGGATTCATGGAACTGACGCGACTCATGGGCTGACCTTCCTGGTTCGTTCGGTGAGGGGCAGGTCGATCGAGCAGTGCAGCTCCGTCGCCCCGAGTTCGTAGCGCGTCCGGGCCTGCAGCGCGTAGGGTAACGCCCGCTCGATCAGCTCCCGCCCGTAGCCGCGCCGGCTGGAGCGCTCCTCCGTGGAATGGCCGATGTCGTGCTCCATCCATGCCAGCACGAGGCGCCGGCCTTCGTCCTCGGATTCCTTGACGAACCAGCGCACTGCGAGCCGGCCACCCTCGGTGCTCAGCGCACCGTATTTGCGGGCGTTGGTGGCCAGCTCGTGCAGCGCCAGCGCCAGCGTCTGCACCATCGAAGGGCGCAGAAGCACCTCCGGCCCCTCCAGCGCGATATGACCCTCGGTCCGGGCGCCGAGCGCATCGAGCTCCAGCCGGACGAGCTGGCCGATCGTGATCGGCTCGCTCTGCGCCCGGGAGAGCAGACCCTGGACGCGCGACAGCGCCCCGAGCCGGGCGTTGAACTGCTCGCGAAAATCCTCGCCGGGGCCGGTCTGGGTCATGGTCTGTTGCGCGATGGAGCGGACCACCGCGATCAGGTTGCGCGTCCTGTGCTGCAGCTCGGCAACCATGACGGTCTGCTCCTCCTGCAGCCGGCGCAGGTCGTCGACGTCGGTCGTCGTGCCGAGCCATTCAAGGATGTGCCCCGACGGGTCGCGCACCGGGACCGAGCGGGTGCGATGCCACAGGTAGGGCCCGTCGCTCGCCCGCCGGACGCGGAACTCCGTGTCGAGCCGGCCGTGCGGGCGCGCTTCGTCCCATGCCCGCAGGCTCGCCTCGCGGTCGTCGGGATGGACCGCGTCCAGCCAGCCGAGGCCGTGGGACGCCTCCTGGCTCTGGCCCGTGAATGCGAGCCATTGCGGCCCCGCCCAGGTCCAGTCACCCTCGTCGCGGGAGCGCCAGACCAGTTGGGGGATGCCCTCCATCAGCGTGCGCAGCCGCCCTTCGCTCTCCCGCAGCGCGGCCTCGACCCGCTTCAGCTCGGTGACGTCCTGGCCGACGCCGCCGACGCGTTCGACGGCTCCGCTAGGCCCCCGCATCGGAAAATCGGTGTTCCTGAGCCAGCGCAGACCGCCGTCGGGGCGGTGTACCCGGTACTCGAAGGTGGCATGCCCGCCTTCACGGACGCGCTGGATGCAGGCCGCCGCCGTTTCGCGATCGTCCGCGACGATCAGGTCGGTCCAGTTGCGGAAGGTGTCGCCGGTGAGCGCATCGGTGACGGACAGGCCGTAGATGGCCTCGAAGGCAGGGCTCAGATACTCCCATTCGAGGGTGGTGGCGTCCCGGATCCAGAGAACCTCGGAGGAGGCCTCGGCGAATTGTCGAAACCGCGCCTCGCTCTCCCGCAGCGCTTCGTCGCCGCGGTGGCGAGCGATGTAGTTGGCCGCCGTCCAGGCGAGCAGGTCGACCAGCCGCAAGGCGTCGTCGCTCGGGCGGTGGGGCTGGCGGAACTGGGTGCTCAGGACGCCGACGAGATCGCCCTTCCGGCTGATCATGGGGGTGCACTGGAAGGCGTGCACCTCCGAAGCGGCGACGAGGTCACCGTCCGGCGTCCCCGCGAAGCCGGGAATGTCCGCCATATCGGCCACCACCAGCTGCTGACGGCGGACGCGGGCGAGTTCGCAGCCCTCGGTGAAGCTGTCCTGGCGGAAACGCTCGATGACCGGGGCGTCGGGCTCGTAGCCGAGCGCGCGCACGATCTCCAGGGTCTCTCCGGTGTTGGCGACCAGTTGGATGACGCCACGGTCCGTCTTCGTGAACGCGACGGCGGCGGCCAGGATCTCGTCCAGAGCCGCCTCGAAATCCGCCGTGTCGGAGATCCGGGACTGCAGGTCGTGCAGCCGCCGCATGCCGGCGAGGTCCGCGGCCAGGCGGCCCTCGCTCTCCCGCAGGGCCGTCTCGGCCTGGACCCGTTCGACCGAGGCCCAGGTGCGCTCGGCCACTTCCTCGATGAGCGCGATATCGTGGGGCGACCAGTCCCGCGGAGCGCGGCTGTGGACCGCCAGCACGGCGACGAGGCGGCCGGTCTTGACGAGCGGCACGTCGACGAGGCTGGCGACCGAGATCCGAGCGAAGGCCGCGCGCGCCGGTGCGGTGCGGAGATCGAGCGCCACATCCGGAATGGCGACGGTCTGTCCCTGCCGCAGTTCCGCGATGAAGGCCGCGCCGAAATCCTCGAGACGGTGGCGGCCGACGTTGCTCGGGATGGTGCCGTCGTTCCAATCCCGCGTGACCGTGACGTGATCGCCGGAGGGGTCGGCTTCCGCATAGGTGACCTGGCCGGCGCCGAGATGCTGGCCGAGGGCCGCCGTGACCATCGCGATGACCGCGTTCGGATCGGTGTGGAGGCGCAGCGTGTCGGAGAGGCGCAGCAGGAACGTCTGCCGTGCCTCGCTCGCCCGAAGCCGCTCGTCGAATCGGTGCTCCTCCGTGACATCGAAGCTCACGCCGTTGACGATCCAGGGCCGCTCCGCCTCGGCAACGCCGCGCCAGCGCACCCAGCGCCCCCGGGCGGGTCCCGCGACGACCTCCAGCAGGCCGTCGAACTCCTCACGGTTGGCGATGGCGCGGGTCACCATCTCGTGCATTGCGATCTGCCCCTGCGGGGACATGCGATCGGTGAAGGCGGAGAGGGGGCGAGCCTCCTCGGCGGCCGGGAATCCCCACAGCGCCAGGAACGCCGCGTCACCCCAGATCAGCCGCTCGCGCAGGTTCCAGCACCAGGTGCCCATGCGGCCGCCCTTGAGAGCGATGCGGCGAAGCGCTTCGCTCTCTCGAAGGGCGGTTTCGATACCGGCTTTTTCCCGCAAGGCCGCTTCTTTCTCCCGCAGGGCCGCTTCGAGAGCCGCGAGTCGGCTCCGAAGCGCCTCGATGTCCACGGCGACGGTCACGTCGCGACACGGGGTGCGCGCGCGGCTGAACGACCGGCCGGGGACGGAAAGCGGGGAATCGGCACGGGGTTGTCCGCGCCTCAGGCCAACCCGCTGACCAGCCCGAAGGCAGCATGCCCTTTCGCGCCGTCGACAGGCTGCAGATAGGCCGGGTTGAACTCCCCGATCTCCTGGAGGCGCCTCACCTTGAGAAGCCGCAGGCTCTTGCCCCTGAGCTCGACCAGACCCTGGCGCCGCAGCTCCTGAAGCGTGCGGTTCACGTGGACGTTCGAGAGGCCCAGCGTGTCGCCGAGATCCGCCTGCGTCAGCGGCAGGGGACAGGAATCGCCCTCGGCCATGCCCACCATCTGGAAGCGGGTCAGAAGCTCGCAGAAGAGGTGCGCCATCCGCTCCATGGCCGAGCGGCAGCCGAGATTCACCACCCACTCGCGCGTGGTCGCCTCCTCGAAGAGCCTGGCCATGCGCAGCGCCTGCGCGATGTTGGGGTGGCGGGCGACCAGATCCGCCAGGGCCTGGCGGCGGATACGGACCACGACGGAGGAGGCCAGGGTCCCCACCGCATGATCCATGCGACCGAGATAGGACGCATCGACATCGCAGAGATCGCCCGGCAACAGGTACGCCATGATCTGACGCTGGCCGGCCTGACGCTGCTTGTAGCGGCAGGCGAAGCCTTCGAGCAGCATGACGGCATCCCCCGATCCTTCCTCGCCGCGGATGAGGTCGACGCGCGGCCCGAGCAGCCGCGGCGGGAGACTGATCTCCTCCAGGGCTGCGACATCCGCCGCGTTCAGGCTCACCAGGCTTTGGAGCTTCCGGATCAGCGGGTTGCGACCGGGGTCAGGCTCGGCCGTCCTGACCGGAGTAGCGGGAACGAGGCTAAGACGGGCGTTCATGGATGCGGCTCCCAGAACGCCGGCAGCATCAGAGCAGGCCGGCAGACAAACGGGCGATGTCCGCGACCGTAATCCAAAGGGTATGCGTTTGTTATCCCTCAGTGTCTGATGGTGTTGTGTCCGACACTTCCCCAATGTTCGATAAAATACCAATTTAACGCATGTTATAATCGGTTCTTTCGCCTGAGAAAGAGCAGTTTCTTCATGGATTTCACTGTCAAGGTCGTGCCGTCACGGCTTCGATGACTGCCCCGATCGCCTCGGATCGATCATGCCGGCTGGTGATGTGCTGGCGTGACCTGTTCGCGTGTGACCTGTTCGCGCCTGCCTTTCGCGCCTGCCTTGCCGCCTCCCCCGCGGCATTCGTCGCGATCCCGCTCTCAGCCGGTCGCGTATTCCAGTTGCGGCGCGAGCACGCGGTCGTCGTCGGCCTGTATGGTGACCGGGATGGTCTTGGCCGCCGGGGTCTTGCTGCCGATCGCGTAATGCCAGATCGGCAGAAGCACGTTGCATTCCGGATAGTAGCCGCCGATGCAGCCGATGGGGATGTCGTAGGCGACGACGAGCATGTCGGAGAGCCGGCGGTCGATGCCGTCGTCCGCCACCGTCTTCAGAGTCACGGCCTGGCCGATCTTCAGCCCGAGCCGGTCGATGTCCGAGCGGTTCATCAGCACCACCTTGCGGGTGTTCTTGATGCCCCGGAAGCGGTCGTCGTAGCCGTAGACCGTGGTGTTGAACTGGTCGTTCGAGCGCAGCGTGATCAGGCGCAGCACGTCGTGCCCCACCGTCGGCATGTCCGCATCCTCGTCGAGGCCGCCGGGCGTCACGATGTTGGCCCGGCCCGTCTCGGTGTGCCACTGGCGCTTGCGCGCCGGCAGGTCACGCTGGAAACCGCCCGGCTCCCACATCCGCCGCTCGTAGTCCCAGAACGACTCGGGCAGCGTCTCGCCGATCGCCTTGCGGATCTCGGCGTAATCCTCCTGCCAGACGTCCCAGATCACACGTGGATTGGGGTCGAGCACCCGCCGGCCCAGCTCGCAGATGAGCCGGATCTCGCTGATGAGGTGGGGCGAGGCCGGCCGGCGCACGCCGCGATTGCCGTGGATGCAGGCGGAGGTGTCCTCCATCGAGAGGACCTGCTGCCCCATCTTCGTCTCGTCGATCTCGATGCGGCTGATCACCGGCAGGATGTAGCTGATCTCGCCCGGCAGCAGGGCCGAGCGATTGAGCTTGGTGATCACGTTGACGGTGAGGCGCAGGCGGCGCCAGGCCGGCTCCATCTGGCCGTGATCGGGGATCGCCCGGACGAAGTTGCCGCCCAGCATGAAGAAGGCCTGGACCTCGTCCTTGAGGATCGCCTCGCAGGCCTCGACCGTGTTGTAGCCGGCCTCCCGTGGCGGTTCGAAGCCGAACTGCGCACCGAGCCGGTCCAGGGGAAACAGCTCGGGCTTCTCGGTGATCCCCACCGTGCGCTGGCCCTGCACGTTGGAATGGCCGCGGATCGGGCAGATGCCGGCGCCGACGCGGCCGAGATTGCCGCGCATCAGCAGGAGATTGACCAGCATCTGCACGGTCTCGACCCCGGCCCGGTGCTGCGTCAGCCCCATGCCGTAGACGCCGATCACCGCGTGCGAGCGGCCGTAGACGGTGGCGGTCGCCTCCATGTCGGCCCGGCGCAGGCCCGAGCGCCGTTCCAGTTCGTCCCAATTCTGCGCGCGGAGCCAGTCGGCGAAGGTGTCGAAGCCCTGGGTGTGCTCGGCGATGAAGGCCTCGTCCAGCACCCCCGGGCCGCCCGCCGTCCGCGAGGCCTCGTGCGCCTCCAGCACGGACTTGCAGATGCCGGCGAGGGCCGCGAGGTCGCCGCCGGCCTTGACCTGGTGATATTGCGAACTGATCCGGGTGTCCTTGCCGGTCAGCATCTCGGTCGGTGATTGCGGGTTCAGGAACCGTTCCAGCCCGCGCTCGCGCAAGGGGTTGTAGGTGATGATCGGGACGCCGCGCTCGCTCGCCTCCTGAAGCGGATGGAGCATGCGGGGCGCGTTGCTGCCCGGATTCTGGCCGAAGAACAGGATGCAGTCCGTCTTGCCGAAATCCTCCAGATTGACCGTCCCGACCGGCTGGCCGATGCTGGCGGGCAGCGCCACCGAGGTGGTCTCGTGGCACATGTTGGACGAGTCCGGCAGGTTGTTGTTGCCGTAGAGCCGGGCGAAGAGCTGATAGAGATAGCTCGCTTCGTTCGACAGGCGGCCTGAACTGTAGAACACGGTGCCCTTTTGACGATCGTCGACGGCGCGCAGTTCGCGGGCGATCTCATCGAGGGCATGCCCCCAGGAGACCGGCACGTACTTGTCGCTGCTGGCGTCGTAGCGAAGCGGATGGGTCAGGCGCCCCGGCTGTTCGAGGTGGTAATCGTCCCAGCCCCGAAGTTCGGTGACGGTGTGCTCGGCGAAGAACTTCGGCGTGCAGCGATGCGCGGTCAGTTCCCAGGCCACCGCCTTGACGCCGTTCTCGCAGAACTCGAACGGCAGCGGGTTCGCGGGCTTCACCCAGGCGCAGCTGGTGCACTGGTAGCCGTCGACCTTGTTGTGGCGGGTCAGCGCGATCGGGACGCTCGCCAGCACACCCTCGCGCCTCAGGATGTTGCCGACCGAACGGGCCGACCCCCATCCACCGGAGGGCATGCGGTAGGGCTTGAAAACGGGCTTTTTCAACGAATGATCTCCCTGTCGCCGCGACCTGAACGACGCGCTGGGGCCGAGGCCGACCGGCCGGATCGACCTTTCCCGTCGGAGCCGGGAAACATTGCCCGCCTGCCCAGGTTGCACCTCCAACCCGCCGCCTTGGCGTTTGTTCGAAACTTGGCGTTTGTTCGAGAGATTATGCTCTGGGCTTAACGAAGGTTGTCGTCATGATTACCCAAGACTATCTGCTGAAGAAGCCCGCTCGACCATCGGTGCCAAAGATGTTTCTCGATACGCAGATCGTCCCGGTGGCCGTCAATGCCGCGGGCGCGTTCGAAGTCGCGCTGGACCGGACGGCCCGGCGCCTGGGTGTCCGGCCGGTCGTGATCGTCGCCGTGGGCCTCGCCGGATTAGGCCTCGCGGCGGCGAGCCTCGCCGGATGGTCCGGAATGCGTCGCAGGCAGCGGTGGACGCGCGTCGTCGAACAACCGCCGCTGCGCGAGATTGCCCCCGCCCCGCGAGACGACGGCGCGAGGATGTCCGGGACCGGACGGACGCCGCAGGACCATCCGGACCGGTCGCAGGGTCGGTCCCGCGCGGATCTGGCCGCCGAACGGGCGCCCGGACCATGGACGCCCGACGCGGACCTTCGCGCCCGTCAGGAACGGCTTCTGGACGAGGCGATCGAGGAAACCTTCCCGGCCAGCGACCCGATCGCCCCGAAGCGGATCACCCGCTAGGCAACCCGCACAGCGGAGGTTGGGCGAGCCCGTCCGGCGGGTCGTTTCCGTGGCGTTCTGCTCAGAGATTTTCCCCGGGAGAGCCATTGCCGGAATGGCGGCCGATCACGGGTGCCGACAGGGAATTCTCACGGCGCAGCCTGGGTTGGACGCGAAGGCGGCGCCGCCGAGAAGCCGTTGCGGCGCACGGAGCGCCTCCTGCGCGAGGATTGTGCGCACCAGCCGGACCGGATCGTCACGGCGTAGGGGCGAGGCTTTCGCGGTGTCGCGCGACGGCGATGAGGCCCGAGCGTCTGCGCCATAGAGCCGGAACCGGACCCGGCCCAACGGCCGGATGCGAGACGGCAGTGGGTCGAGGCGGAACCCGACGGGCCCGGCCCTCGCGGCGGTCTCGCCTTTTGAACAGGCGCCGACGCCCGGCGGCCACGCCGTGGTGCGTCGGTGCTCCTGCGCGCTGGCTCAGCTCCGATTTTACACGTCGAGGTTGGCGACGCTGAGCGCGTTGTCCTGGATGAACTCGCGGCGGGGTTCGACCACGTCGCCCATCAGCTTCACGAACAGATCGTCGGCGTCCTGGGTGTCCTTGACCTTGACCTGGAGGAGCGAGCGCACGTCGCGGTCGAGGGTGGTCTCCCACAGCTGCTGGGCGGTCATCTCGCCGAGGCCCTTGTAGCGCTGGAGCTGCAGGCCCTTGCGGCCGAAGGCCATCACCGCCTCGAACAGGCCGACGGGGCCGTGCAGGGTCGTCTCGTCGCCCTTGCGCGCGTAGGTGACGGGCTCGTCGTAGATCTCCCGCAGGGCTTCCGCCCGGTCGGCGAGGCGCCGGGCCTCCTGCGAAGCCAGGAGCGAGGCGTCGAGGGTCGCCACTTGGCGCACGCCGCGCAGGGTGCGGCTGAGGACGTAGCCGCCTTCCGAGACGGAACCTTCCCAACCGCGCTCGATGTCGTCGGCGATCCGGTCCATGCGCCGGGCGACCGTCCCGGCCAGACCCTCGGCCTCAGCCGCGTTCTCGTCGACATTGGTCCGGAACGCGCCGGCGATCAGGGCCTGCTCGACCACGGCGCGGTCGTAGCGGGTGTGGAGCGCCTGCATCAGCCCGCGGAACTGGCGGGCCTCCTCGACCAGGGACTTCAGCTGCGCGCCGCCGAACTCGGTGCCGGAGGCGAGCCGCAGCACGGCGCCCTCGACGCCGGCATCGATCAGGTAATCCTCCAGCGCCCGCTCGTCCTTGAGGTAGAGCGCCGACTTGCCCTTGGCGGCTTTGTAGAGGGGCGGCTGGGCGATGTAGAGGTGCCCGCGCTCGATCACCTCCGGCATCTGCCGGAAGAAGAAGGTCAGCAGCAGGGTACGGATGTGCGAGCCGTCGACGTCGGCATCCGTCATGATGATGATGCGGTGGTAGCGCAGCTTTTCGGGGTTGAAGCCCTCGCGGTCGGTCGATGACCGTCCGATGCCGGCGCCCAGCGCCGTGATCAGCGTGCCGATCTCGGCCGAGGACAGCATCCGGTCGGCGCGCACGCGCTCGACGTTAAGGATCTTGCCCCGGAGGGGGAGCACGGCCTGGAAGGTCCGGTCGCGGCCCTGCTTGGCAGAACCGCCGGCGGAATCGCCCTCCACCAGAAGGATTTCGCATTTCGAGGGATCGCGCTCCTGGCAATCGGCGAGCTTGCCGGGCAGGGAGGCGATGTCGAGGACGCCCTTGCGGGTCACGGTCTCGCGGGCCTTGCGGGCCGCCTCGCGGGCCGAGGCCGCCATGATGACCTTGGCCATCACCGAGCGGGCCAGCGTCGGGTTCTCCTCGAGCCAGTTCGACAGGCCCTCGTTGAGGACGTTCTCGACGGCCGGGCGCACCTCGGAGGAGACCAGCTTGTCCTTGGTCTGCGACGAGAATTTCGGGTCCGGCACCTGCACCGAGATCACGGCGGTCAGGCCCTCGCGGCAATCCTCGCCGGTGAGCGAGATCTTTTCGCGCTTGGCGATGCCGGACGATTCCGAATAGCCGGTGATCTGGCGCGTGAGGGCGGCGCGGAAGCCCGCCATGTGGGTACCGCCGTCGCGCTGCGGAATGTTGTTGGTGAAGGGCAGCACGGTCTCGTTGAACGAGTCGTTCCACCACAAGGCGACTTCGACGCGGATGTTGTCGCGCTCGGCCCGCACCATCACGGGCTTCTGCATGCCCTCGATCGGTTTGCGGGAGCGGTCGAGGTAGCGCACGAAGGCCTCGATACCGCCCTCGTAGAACAGCTCCTCGCGCTTGTGCTCGGCGTGGCGCGCATCGGTGAGGACGATGCGCACGCCGGAATTCAGGAAGGCCAGCTCGCGCAGGCGCTTCTCCAGGGTCGCGTAGTCGAACTCGATCATCGTGAAGGTGTCGGTGGACGGCAGGAACGACACCTCGGTGCCGCGCCGGCCGTTGCCGTCGCCGACGATGATCAGCGGCGAGACCGCGTCGCCGTGGCGGAACTCCATGGCGTGCTCCTTGTCGTTGCGCCAGATGCGCAGGCGGAGCCATTGCGACAGGGCGTTGACCACGGAGACGCCGACGCCGTGCAGGCCGCCGGAGACCTTGTAGGAATTCTGGTCGAACTTACCGCCGGCATGGAGCTGGGTCATGATGACCTCGGCCGCCGAGACCCCCTCCTCCTTGTGGATGTCGGTGGGGATGCCGCGGCCGTTGTCGGAGACCGTGACGGAGCCGTCGGCGTTCAGCGTGACGGTGACGAGGTCCGCGTGGCCCGCGAGCGCCTCGTCGATGGCGTTGTCGACCACCTCGTAGACCATGTGGTGCAGGCCCGAGCCGTCGTCGGTGTCGCCGATATACATGCCGGGGCGCTTGCGCACGGCGTCGAGCCCCTTGAGGACCCGGATGGATTCCGCGCCGTAGGCATCGGCGGCGAGATTGTGGGAGCTGTCGGACATGAACTTCCTCGGGCAGGCGGGCACTTGGGCTGAGCTGTCGGCCCAGGCCGGACCCCCGCGCGCCTGCGTTTCGTACTTGCTCACGCAATATAGGCGTTTCGCGTTGAGAATGCATCGTTTCCGGCGCTTTGCGAGCCCGGAAACGACGGGATGATGGGCGGTCGGCTTTAACGATCGGTCAAGGCCGCCTCGCAGGCGCGACGGCGGCGCCCTCCACCCCAGTTGCGGCGTTCGTCGATCGGTCCGGATACGGGGTGTGCGCCGGGGACGGACGGGGACACGGGCACGTTTCCTCCCCCCCCCCCTCGTAGCAGGCAGGGCGATCACGGATGGCACCACTCCGTCCTTCCGGGGCGCCGCAGGCGAGCCCGGCCCCGAAGGCGGGCGCCGGGGACGTGCAATCCAGAGCCGCTGACGGTGCAACGTCTTGCGCCACCTGCGTTTCTGGATCCCGGGTTCCGCTACGCGGCCCCGGGATGACGGGGCGCTACGAGCGGGTCTCCGACGCGCGAATCCCGCGGACTCTCAGGCCTGCCGGGCTTCGATCCTGCCGAGCCTCAGTTTCGCCAAGCCTCACTCGACAAGGCTCAATCCTGCAGGAACGGGTTCGTCATCCGCTCCTCGCCCAGCGTGCTGGTGGGGCCGTGGCCGGGGATGAAGGCGACATCGTCGCCGAGCGGCAGGACCTTGTCCTTGATCGCCCGGATCAGCTGCTCGTGGCTGCCGCCCGGCAGGTCGGTGCGGCCGACCGAGCCCTTGAACACCACGTCGCCCACCAGGGCGAAGCGCGCGTCGCGGCTCATGAACACCACGCTGCCGGGGGAGTGGCCGGGGGCGTGCAGGATGTCGAAGGTCAGGCCGCCGACCTCGACCACGTCGCCGTCGCCGAGCCAGCGGTCCGGCGTCACCACCCGGGCGCCGTCGATCCCGTAATTGGCGCCGGTCTCCGGCAGGCTGTCGAGGAGGTAGCGGTCGGCCTCGTGCGGACCCTCGATCGGGACGCCGAGACGGTCGCGCAATTCGGCCGCCCCGCCCGCATGGTCGATATGGCCGTGGGTGAGCAGGATCTTCTCGATGGTGATGCCCTGGTCGGCGATCGCCGCCGTGATCCGGTCGAGGTCGCCGCCCGGATCGACCACGGCGCCGACCTTGGTCTCGTCCGACCAGATCAGGGTGCAGTTCTGCTGGAAGGGGGTCACCGGGATGATTCCGGCGCGGGGCGTGCCTGGCATCAGGGGTCTCGCGGGATGGCGCCGGGGCGGTGCCGGGTCGGCGCAGGGTTGACGCGGGGAGGTGTGGCGCCGCGGCGGCGCCGGTGGCCGCCTGTCTAGCCCGAGATCGCCGTTGGCGCGAATCCGCCGCGCCGCCATCGTCACCTCCGCCAAACTTCGGCCTCGCCACGGGACTAGCGGGGCCTTAACCACGATCCGGCCGCCCACTCGGCCGGCTCCCCCTCCCCCGACCCGGGTCCCTTGCGCACATGCTGAAAACCGCCTTCGTCGCCGCACGGGACCGGCAGCGCCTCGGGGAGATCGCGTCCGTCCTCATCGGATTCGGTGTCACCAAGGTGGTCGAGCGCCTGGGCCTCGCCCAGGTCGCGCGGTTGGCCAAGCGCCGGACGCCGCAGGTCGACATCGCCCGCCTGTCGCAGCCCCAGCGGGTGCGCCGGGCGATCGAGACCCTGGGGCCGACCTTCGTCAAGCTCGGCCAGATCCTGGCGAGCCGGCCCGACCTCCTGACCCCGGAATGGACCGAGGAACTGGAGAAGCTTCACAGCCAGGTTTCGCCGATCCCGTGGGAGCGCATCCGGCCCCAGCTCGAGGAGGACCTCGGCGGCCCGGCCTCGGAGATCTTCGCCGAGTTCGACACCACGCCGCTCGCCGCCGCCTCCATCGCGCAGGTCTACCGCGCCCGCCTGCAGACCGGCGAGGAAGTGGTGGTGAAGGTGCTGCGCCCCGGCCTGCGCAAGATCATCGAGGCGGACCTGCGCCTGATGGGCCACGCCACCCGCATCGTCGTGGACGAGTGGCCGGAATTCGGGCGCTACCAGCCCCAGGAACAGATGCGTCATCTGGCCAGCGGCCTCTACGGCGAACTCGATCTGATCAACGAGGCGCGCAACTGCGAGACCATCGCGGCGATCTTCGCCGACCGCGACGATATCGTGGTGCCCAAGATCCACTGGGAATGGACCTCCGAGCGCGTGCTGGTGCAGGAATTCGTGCACGGCATCCCACCCAACGACCATCCCCGGCTCGACGCGGCGGGCTACGACAAGGTGCTGCTGGCCCAGAAGGGCACCGACGCCTTCCTGCAGATGGCCCTGATCGAGGGCGTGTTCCACGCCGATCCGCATCCCGGCAACATGCTGATCATGCCGGACAACCGGATCGGCTTCATCGATTTCGGCATCATCGGGCGCCTGTCCCAGCGCCGCCGGACCCAGCTCCTGATGCTGATCGGCGCCATGCTCAAGGAGGATTCCGACGGGCTGATGGCCGTGCTCCTCGACTGGAGCGGCTCGAGCAACCCGGACCTGACCAAGCTCGAGGCCTCGTCGCAGGCCTTCGTGGCGCGCCACACCGGCGCCTCCCTCGATTTCGGCGCCCTGCTCACCGACTTCATGACCATGGCGCGCGAGAACGACCTCGCCATGCCCACCGATCTGGCCATCCTGTTCAAGGGCCTGGTCACCGCCGACGGCGTGATGCGCCAGCTCGACCCCGGCTTCGACCTGTTCTCGGCCGCCGGACCGACCGTGAAGCGCAAGCTCGCCTCGCAGTTCTCGATCAAGGGCATCACCCGCAAGGTCGAGGCGGTGGGAGCCGGCCTGTTCGGCGCCGCCTCCGAGCTGCCGACCCTGATTCACCTCATGCTGGTGCGCCTGAAGCAGGGCCGCGTCACCGTCGAGATCGAGCTGAAGGGCATCGAGAAGCTGACCCGCGGCATCGAGCGCGCCGCCGCCCGCATCGCGGTGGCGCTCATCGTCGCCGCCTTCGCGACGCAGCTCGCCCCGCGCTTCATGGACCTCGGCACCCCGGCCTTCATTACCGTCGGCGCGGTGGTCTGCGTGATCGGCATCGGCTGGCTCGTGCTGCTGGGGCGCAACAAGTAGGGGCTGGGCACTCACGCCTGCCGGCGGACTGGGACGGTCCCGGCCGATTGCCGGGACGGGACGGCGATCGCCTCGGATGCCGGCATCCGCTCGCGTCCGCCATCTTAAATCAGCCGCGTTGTGCGGTGCATCTGCCGCGCTGGCGCCGGCGGTCCCGCTTCGGACCGTGCGGCCGTTGTGCGACACGACCCAACCTCCGGTAGCCCGGCCCGCATGAACATCATTCTGATCAAGCTGTTCGCGACGGCGCTGACGCTCAGTCAGGTCACCACGCGGCCGGATGCGGTGAAGACGCAGTTCGATCCGGTGGCCGACAAGGCCGAGGTGGTGCAGATCCTGCGCGACGGCTGCGCCCACATGCGCAAGGCCTTCGACATCGAGGACATCAACCTCGACGAACTGATCTCCACCGCCATGGAGGACCCGTCCGCCGTGGCCGGCGCGAGCGCGCCCAAAATCCTGCACGGCCTCGACATCGGCGAACTGAACGTCAGCTACCGCCAGTTCTGCAAGGGCGAGACACCCAAGGATTCGCCCTTCGACGCGGCCGAGGTCATCGCCTTCTACAACAAGGCGGTGGCGGACCTGCCCTCGGCCGAGGCCCTGAAGGAGCGCAAGCTTCCCGGCGCGTCCCTGATCCTCGACGGATCGGGCAAGCGCTACGCCGAGGCCTTCGAGGCCAATGGCCGGCGTCTCAGCGTGCCGATCGCCGAGGTGCCCGCGATGGTCCGACAAGCCTTCGTGGCGGCCGAGGACAAGCGCTTCGAGAGCCACAAGGGCATCGACGAGCGCGGCGTGATCCGCGCCTTCATCGGCAATCTCGCCTCCCCCGGGCGCCCGGCCGGCGGCTCCACCATCACCCAGCAGGTGGTCAAGAACCTCTCGGTCGGCGACGACGTCACCTACGAGCGCAAGATCCGCGAGATGATCGTGGCCTCCCGCCTGGAGCACATCCTGGGCAAGCCGCAGATCCTGGAACTCTACCTCAACGGCATCTATCTCGGTCGCGGCGCCTACGGCATCGAGATGGCGGCGCGCAGCTACTTCGGCAAATCGGTGGGCCAGCTCACCGTGCCGGAGGCCGCGCTCCTCGCCGGCATGCCCAAGGGCCCGAACTTCTACAGCCCCGACAAGTACCCCGACCGGGCGCGCGAGCGCCGGGCCTACGTGCTGGCGCGGATGAAGGAGGAGGGCGTCATCACCGAGGCGCAACTCGGCGAGGCCGCCAATGCGCCCCTCGGCCTCAAGCCGATCGAGGCGGCCCGGCGCGATTCGGGCTTCTACTTCGTCGATCACCTGGCCCGCGAGGTGCGGACCTTCGCGGGGGTGGAGTCGCTCACCGCCGCCAGCCACCTGGTGCGCTCCACCATCAATGCCGGCCTCCAGACCGCCACCGAGACGGCGCTGCAGGAGGGGCTCGCCACCTACGAGCGATCGACCGGCCGCGCCCGTTACGAGGGGCCGGAACTCAACCTCGCCGAGGCCGTGCGCAAGCTCGAAGGTGCGGCCCCGGCCGCCGAGGCCTCGCCCCTCGGCGTACCGTTGCTCGTCGGCGATGCGGCCAAGCCCGCGCCGGCTCCGAAAACCCGGGCCGAGCGCAAGGTCGCGGCCGCTGCCGAGAAGGCCGCCCCCAGGGTCGAGCGTCCGAAACCGGCCTGGCAACGGGCGCTGGAGACGGCCAGGCCCGCGCTCTACGATGTGCACTGGCCGCTGGCGGTGGTGCTCGAGACCGGGCGCGGCGGCAGCGCCAAGGTCGGCCTCGCCGACGGACGCACCGCGAGCCTGGAGCCCGCCCCGGCCCGCGGCAAGCTTCAGCCCTACGACGTGGTGCGGGTGAAGCTGCGCGATCCGAACGCGAAGGCACTCCGGGCCGACCTGCGGGTCCGCCCGAGCGTTCAGGGCGCTGCCCTGGTGCTGGAGAACCGCACCGGGCGCATCCTCGCCATGGCGGGCGGCTTCTCCTACCCGCTGAGCCAGCTCAACCGCGTCACCCAGACCGTGCGCCAGCCGGGCTCGACCCTGAAGCCCCTGACCTATCTGGCCGCGCTCAACGCCGGCCTGCAGCCCAACACCCTGGTGCTCGATTCCGCCATCACCCTGCCGCCCATCGGCGGAATCGGCGATTCCTGGTCACCCAAGAACTACGAGGGCATGGGCGCCGGGGCCACGACGCTGCGGCGCGGCCTCGAATTCTCGAAGAACCTCGTCACCGCCCGCCTGCTCCAGGGCGGCATCGCCGACAAGGCCCCGGCCAGCCTGCAAAAGGTCTGCGACCTCGCCCTGGAGGCGCAGATCTACGCCGAATGCGAGCGCTATTATCCCTTCGTGCTTGGGGCGCAGCCGGTGCGCATGGTGGATCTGGCCGCGTTCTACGCGGCGGTGGCCAACGAGGGTGCCCGGCCGGCGCCCTACGCGTTGGAATCGGTCGAGCGCGACGGCAAGGCGCTCTACACCCGAGAGACCCGGGCGCCGACGCGCATCGCCTCGGCGGACCGGGTGGCGTTCTACCAGCTCAAGACCATGCTGCAGGGGGTGACCAACCACGGCACCGCCGCGGCCCTGGCCCGGTTCTCCGCGTCGATCGCCGGCAAGACCGGCACCTCGGAGAACGAGAACGACGCCTGGTTCGCGGGCTTCACCAACGAGATCACGATCGTGGTCTGGGTCGGCTACGACAACGCCGACGGCACCCGCAAGACCCTGGGGCGCGGCCAGACCGGCGGACACCTCGCGGTGCCGATCGCCGGCACCATCCTGCAGGCGGCCTGGGCCAACGGCGTGCCGCGCACCCCCCTCGCCCCGCCCTCGCCGGAGGCGCAGCAATCGCTCGCCGACGCCAGCATCGATCCGCGCAGCGGCGAGCGGGTCGCGGGCGGCGGCTTCCAGGAGCATTTCCGGATCAAGGACGGCCGCATGGCCGACACCCAGTACAAGCTGCTGCCGCGCGAGACCCGCACCGCCATGCGACCCGACCCGGAGGACGGCGATCTCGGTCCCGAAGAGGACGCCCCCGATGTTGCGGGCGGATTGTTCGGGGGCCTCGATGGAGGCAGACGGGCGCAGCCTGATGATGAGCGACGTCGGGCGCAGCCCGATTACGATCGGCCGCAGGCACCCGCCGATTACGATCGGCGCCGGGCGCAGTCCGAAGCGGATCTGCTCGATCCCTACGGCCAGCGCCGCAACCGCCGGGCGCAATCCGAGACCTACCAGCCCTGGCCGGGCACCCAGCTCTCGCCCTTCGGCGACGACGAGGAGGTCAGGCCGCGCCAGCGCCGCCGCGATCCCGATTACCTGTTCGGCGACGAGCCGCGCTTCTAACGTTTGTCAGGGATCCGTTGTCATCCTCCGAGTCTTGCCGCGAGTCGTCCCGGCCCGAGTCATCACAGCCCGAGTTCCGCCCGACCCCTGGCGGTCTCGGCTCGGTCGCGGGCATTTTCTATCGTGCGGTGGCGCCGGCTCATGTCGGGGCGGCGCTGTCCGGGTCACAGAGGGCGGGACGATATTCGCGGCCGGATCAGCGCACGCTGTATCTCAGCGCATCGCGGGCCGGGATCGATGCGGCGATGCGCGCCCACACCACGGCGACGGACCCGGAAAAATCCGTTCTCACCCTGTGGGTTCAGGCCGATGCCGTCTTCGATCTGCGCGACCCGGATGCCGCCGAACGCGTCCGGACGATGGCCGGCGAGCCGTTCGGCGACTGGCAGCAGGACCTCGCCGAAGGTCGCGCGCCGTCGTCCTGGCGCGCCCGCGACTGGATCGCCGCCCAGGGCGCGCAGGGCCTGATCGATCCGTCGCGCAAGGCGCCGGGCCTCTGGCACCTCGTCCTGTTTCACTGGAACGTTCCGGGCGCGCCGCAGGTGCGCTTGTGACCGGTCGGCCGGGTGCGAAAGCCGCCCCGCCCGACGCGACGGATCGCGTGCCGGCGCCGGACTCCACACCCCTCCTCCGATTCGACGGCATTCCCACGTCTCGCGGGCTGCGCCGGTCCCGCCTCCTGGAAGGAGGGGGAGTCTGGTGCGCCTTACGCTCACCCGGAGGTGAGCGCCATCACACGGTCTCTCGGCGAAGTTAGTCTCGTCAAAGTCGTGTGAATCCAGTAGCCCCCGACTTCTGAGGCCCCGACGTGAACAGGCAAGTTTTGGACAGGCACCTTTCGCATGGGCGAATGCCCGCAACCCTTCTCCTGGCCCTCGCCCTGACGGGCGCCGGCACCCTGCGCCCGGCTCTGGCCCAGGACGGCATGAAGCTGCAGGCGCCCGCGAGCCCCGCGGGTAGCGAGCGGATCAAGGACGTGCCCGCCATCGAGGCGGCCGGCGTGACCAGCCTGAAGCCCGGCACCATCCTGTTCACCGACCATCGCGACGATCCGACCAAGCCGGAGAACGGCCTCGTGCCCTACCTCGACTGGGGCAAGCTCCGTCCCGGCGAGCGGGCGGCGCTGGCGCCGCATCCGGGCTACGTCGAGCCCGACTACATGCAGACCCTCAACGGCGTCGCCAAGCGCCGGCACGAGACCCTGAAGGTCTACGTGGCGCAGGGGCGCTTCGTGGTGGCGAAGGCCCCGGAGAGCATCGACCTCGCCGCTTACGCCACCCTCGGCTTCGTCGCCAAGATGGACCCGGTGATCAAGCACAAGGCTCTCAACCCCGCCGACGCGACGCCGAACAAGGACCCGGCCGCCGCCTTCGCCAAGCGGCCCGACCGGCCCTGGTGCGAGGCCGGCACCACCTGCATCGAGTCGCGCTACGATCTCGAAGGCAAGCTGCCGCTCGGCGTGAAGCTCGCCAACCGCCTGGAGGACGGAGCCTCGAAGAAGATCGCCGAGTTCGTCTCGTTCCAGAGCGAATTGCGCACCCTGCCCCCGGCGGAGACCGCAACTCTGGACAGCCTCACGAAGATCGACACGCCGGTGACCGGCGGGCTGGAGCAGACGATCTTCTGGGTCAACCAGATCCTGCGCTTCGGCAAGTTCCTGGCGGTGTTCCAGCCGATGCCGGGCGATCCGGGCAAGACCGTGGTGACCACCTACGTGGCGCTGGCGATCAAGGGCGACGTCCTTGACCGCAAGCAGGAATACGCGCGCGTGCCGGTGCTCAAGAACCTGCTGCCGGCGCAGGTGCTGATGGGCAACTCGTCTTTCAACACCGGCACCTCGATCAGCGCCGGCCTGCCGACCTACGCCCGAAACCGCATGATCGCCTTCGCGGATGCGCTGGCGAAGAACTGAGCGGTCGATCACGTCACCGTTCCTCATCGAAGACATCATGAGGAACGTTCAGGGTGTCTTCAACGATGCTGCCGCTCGCCTATCCGCCTGCGACACAGCGTCGATCTGACGATCGGATCAACGCATGAAATAGCGGCATAGAGAATACCTGCTCACGGTGCGGGCAATCGTTCGCCCTATCACCGGCATGCTCGCGAGTGAGAGCGCAGATGCTCCCGCCTCCCCGTCAACGAGGCAGGACATGCCGCGCTTTCATTTCAACATGCACGACGGGAAAACGTGGTTTGATCGCATCGGAACGGAGCTTGATAGCCTCGATGCGGCGCGGATAGAGGCGATCGGCGTCGCCGGCCGGATCATCCTGGAGAACGCCGCGCATGTCAGCTCGTGCCGGGAGTGGCGGCTGGAAGTGACGAATGCGCAGGGTTTGGTCATGCTCTGGCTCGACTTCAGCGTGATCGAGTCGCCGGTCGTCTCGATTTCCGGCCACAGTCAGACGGACCACTTCTAGGTCTTTCGGGACGTTCCTGGCGGCGCGATCCCTGCCTTGTCCTCGCGGGCGCCAGCCTCCCGCGCGGCTTCGATGAAGCGGCGGTTCATGCTCCGCGGGCTCGACCGTCTCGGCACCGAGCCGGAGCGCGCTTTGGGACTTGAGGTCGGCTTGGCCTGGAGGCGGGCTTGGCCTGGAGGCGGCCTCGGCGAACCCGATCGCCGAGGCATCGGTCTCACCCAGCCCCCGGGAGGGGTGAGACCGACCTTCGCCTCAGTTTCCGCGATTGGCGATCGAGGGCATCGACGGCTGAGTGTATTGGCGGTTGACGTCGCGGCGGGTCTGGGTGCCGTTGGTGTTGCTGGACTGGCGATAGTTGCTGGCGTCGAAGGCGTCGGAGACGCCGCCGCGCCCGCTCGGGCTGTCGCTGTTGCAGGCACAGAGGCCGCCCAGGAGGGTGGCGGCAAGGACGAGTGGAGCGAGGCGCATCGGTGGAGATCCTGGTGGGAAAGCGGTCTCCGTGGTGCTGCCCGGCCCGCATCCCCGTCAAGCCGGCGGCCGCTCGACAGGGCCAAAGCCTAACGAATCGTCTCAGGTTCCTGCCGCACTGATGTCGCCGCGACACGAAAACGCTCACCACCTCGGCAAGGAAGCGGCCGAATGGGGGGTGAACGTGTGGAATCCGAGGGCCGTCAGGCTGGCGCTTTGGCCAGGAACACGCGAGACATAGCGTCGATGAGCAACGTGGTCCCCTTCCTCCGACGCCCCCCCGCTCCCGCGGTCGTGGTCACCGACGTGGTGGCCGTCGCCGACGATCTCTTCGCGCTCCTCGAGCAGTTGGAGATCGTGAGCGCCCGGGCCGCTGCCATGGGGCGCCCGGCCCGCGAGGTCGAGCGCACGGTCCAGAACCTCCTCGACGCCGTCACGGCGGTCGAGCGCGCCCTCGACTGCATCGGCGAGGGCGACGAGGCCGGCCAAGCCTGATCGGGACTTGGTCGAGGCTTGGTCGAAGCCTGTCGGTTGGCCTGAACCTTTTTGGTTCAGCCCGCGTCGAAGCGCGACGACCGATCCGACCTCGGTTGCGGCTGCCAAGACTGCGTGTGTCAAGATTGCGCGTCGGCGTCGGAAGCCGAGACTTCCCAGACCTGCACGACACCGGCATCCGATGCTTGGACGGCCTCAAACAGGTCTTTCCGCGCAGGTTCCCATCAAAACGACAAAATTGTCTCAGCTAGGGTCTACTTACAGACAGACGGATGCGACGGCTGTGCGCTAGAGGCCGGAGAGACATACGGTGAACACAGCGCGTCGCATGAGTCCGGCCCTCGATCCTCTCACGGGCAATCTTCTCCTCGACGGCCTGCGGCCCGAGGATCGTGCGCTCCTCGAACCTCACCTGACGCTGTCGCGGCGCGAGCGGGGCCAGTCCCTGTTCGAGGTCGGCAGCGACGTCACCGCCATCGCATTCCCATGCCGTCAGGCGGTGGTCACCCTCATCGTCGCCATGCGCGACGGCCGGAGCGCAGAGGTCGCCACGGTGGGCCGCGAGGGGGCCGTCGGCGCCATCGTCAGCAGCGGCTTCCTGCCGGCCTCGACCAGCGCCGTGGTGCAGATCGTCGGCCCGGTCCTGCACCTCGACGCCCTGCGCCTCCAGGAGGCCAAGCGACAATCCCCGGCCCTGCGCAACCTGTTCACCCGCTACGGCGACTGCCTGCTCGCCCAGGTTCTACAATCGGTGGCCTGCAACGCCCTTCACCCGATCGAGGCGCGCTGCCTGCGCTGGCTCCTGACCCTGCAGGACCGCATCGGCACCAACGTCCTGCCGGTCACGCACGAACTCCTCGCCACCATGCTGGGCGTGCAGCGAACCTATCTCACCCGCATCCTGCACGCGCTGCAGCGTCAGGGTCTGATCGAGGTCGGCCGCGGCCGCATCACGGTGCAGAGCCGGGTGCTCGCGGAGAGCGCCGCCTGCGAATGCCACGGCGTCGTCCGTCGCCACTACGAGACCGTGCTGGGCGCGGTCTACGACCCCGGGGGGATTCTGGTCGCGGTGGAACCGCCGCCCGGCCAGCGTGAAACCGATCCGCACCGGGAATTCGCAACCCCGGAACCGGCCTGACCCCCTCCCCGCCTCGAGATCCCGAATCCCCGTCCCGTTCCCGATGAAGAAGCGCGCTGCCCCCACGCTGCCCGGCCAGCCCCCGGAGGGGCCGTCCCCGACCAACGGGGGCGGTCTCCTGCCCGGCGCGCTCGACCGCGCCGACGAGACGCTGTGTCTCAGACTGGCGGTCGAGTCGGCCGGCATCGGCATCTTCGATCACGACCTAGCCACGCAGAGCCTCCGCTGGGACGCCCGGATCCGGGACCTGTTCGGCTTGGCAGCGGAGGACCCCGTCACCTATCGGGAGACCTTCCTGAACGCGCTGGCCCCCGAGGATCGTGCGGCCGTGGAGTCGGCGATGCGGGGTGCCCTCGACCCGGACGGTGCCGGGACGTTCGACTGCGAGTTCCGTGTCGCGACCTCGACGCGACCGCTTTGGATATCGGCGCGCGGCCGACGCGTCCCGGGGGCCGACCGATCGGTCCGTCTCGTCGGCACGATGCGCGACATCACCGATGCCAAACGCGCCGAAATCGCGCTGCGCACCACGGAGGAGCGCTACCGTCTCGCCGCCCGCGCCACCAACGACGCGATCTGGGACTGGGATCTCGCCACCGACACCGTCCAGTGGAACGAGGCGCTGACCACCGCCTACGGCTGGGCGCCGGATCAGATCGAGCCCACCGGCGCCTGGTGGCTCGGCCGCCTCCATCCTGACGACCGCGCCGCTGTCGAAGCCGACATCCGGGCCGCCATCGCGGGCGGCGCCGAGGCCTGGAACCACGATTACCGCTTCCTGCGCGCCGACGGCACCTACGCCGACGTGCTCGACCGCGGCTACGTCGTCCGCGACGCGGCCGGCCAGCCGATCCGGATGATCGGAGCGATGCTCGACCTGACCGCGCGCAACCGCGCCGCCGCCCAGTTCCGGGCTGTGTTCCAGGGCGCCAATATCGGAATCGTCCAGTTCGATCCCCGCACCGTCCGCGCTTTCGCGGTCAATGCCAAGCTCTGCGAGATCTGGGGCGCGCCGGAATCCGAGATCCTCGGGCAGTCCCTCGCGCGCTGGACGCCACCGGAGGACGACGACGCCCGGGTCGCCCTGCACGAGCGCCTCTCCACCGGTCAAACCCTGCAACTCCGCCTGGAGAAGCGCTACCGTCGCATGGACGGAACCATCATCTGGGCACGGGTCAACCTCGTCTCCCAGCGCCTCGGCGACGATGTCCACGCCACCGCGATGATCGAGGACATCACCGAGGAGAAGCGGGCCGATGCCCGCCGCGAGGCCCTGATCGCGCTCAGCGACCGCCTGCGTGAGATGCAGACCCACGCCGACGTGGTGACGACCACGGCCGAGAGCCTGGGCCGCACGCTCGGCGTCACCCGCGCCGGTTACGCCCAGGTCGATCCCGGCGGTCAGATCGCCGCTTTCAACCCCGACTGGACCGCCGAGGCGCAGGACGATCCGACCCGTGCCCTTGGCTTGCCGACGCCGTCCCGGTCGACCCTGGCCGCGAGCATCGAGCGCTTGGCGCGGGGCGACGTCATCAGTGTCGGCGACATCGTGGCGACGCCGGATCGCGTCGACGATCCGGAGGGCTATGCCCGGCTCGGCATGCGTGCCGTGATCAAGGTACCGGTTCTCCGGCGCGGCCGTCTGGTGGGTATCCTCTACGTCCTCGACCGGCAGGTCCGCGACTGGAGTGCGGGAGAGATCACTTTCGCGCGCGAGGTGGCCGAGCGCGCCTGGGGCGGCCTGACCCGGATCGAGGCCGACGAGCAGCAGCGCACCCTCAACCGGGAACTCAGCCATCGTCTGAAGAACACTCTGGCCATGGTCCAGGCGATCGCCTCGCAGACCCTGCGCAACGTCACCGACATGGATGCGGCCAAGGAGGCGCTGGCCGCCCGCCTCATCGCCCTGGGCAAGGCGCACGACATCCTGCTCGCCGGGGTGCATGAGAGCGCCGACATGGAGGCGGTGATGCGCGGTGCACTCTCGATCCACGATGACCGTCAGCCCGGGCGTTTCGACTTCGTGGGCCCTTCGATTCTGCTCGGATCGAAGGCAGCCCTGTCGCTGGCGCTGATGCTGCACGAACTGGCGACCAACGCGGCCAAGTACGGTGCCCTCTCACTCCCCGACGGTCGTGTCAGCCTCGCCTGGACGATCGAGGAGGCGGATGGCGGCCCAACCGTTCGATTGGCCTGGTCGGAAGTGAACGGGCCACGGGTGACGCCACCCCTGCAGAAGGGTTTCGGCTCGCGCCTGATCGAGCGCGGCCTCGTCGGTGCCGTCGGCGGCACCATCAGCCTCGACTATGCGCCTGCGGGCTTGATCTGCTGCGTGGTGGCACCGCTGGCTGGCTTCCAGGCGAATGGGTAAGCACGCGGACAGACCGAGGCGGGACGGGCCGCCTGCGCGTAACCCCCACATTGCCGCCGCACCGCACCCTGGGGTAGAGGGCGCAACCATGTGGAATCGCCTCGCTCATCCCGGTCACTTCCTGCGCTGGACGCAACCCGTGATGCCCTGGCTCGCCGGGGTCTCAGGATTGCTCCTGATCGTCGGTTTGTCGCTCACGTGGTTCGTCGTCCCGCCCGATTATCAGCAGGGCGAGACCGTGCGGATCATGTACATCCACGTGCCGGCAGCCTGGCTCGGCGTCTTCTTCTACGGCGCGATGGCGGTGTCCGCGATCGGAACCCTGGTCTGGCGCCACCCTCTGGCGGATGTGGCCCAGCGCGCTGCGGCGCCGATCGGGGCGGCGTTCACCCTCATCTGTCTCGTGACGGGGTCTCTCTGGGGCAAGCCCATGTGGGGCACCTATTGGGTCTGGGATGCGCGTCTGACCTCGATGCTCGTGCTGTTCCTGATCTATTGCGGGATCATTGCGCTTTGGCGGACGATCGAGGATCCGAACCGGGCTGCACGCGCGATCGCCATTCTCACCCTGGTCGGTGCTGTGAATCTGCCGATCATCAAATTCTCGGTGAATTGGTGGTCGACGCTTCACCAGCCCGCATCGATCATGCGCATGGGTGGCTCGTCGATCGATCCGAGCATGCTCTATCCCCTGCTCGAAATGATTTTGGCCTTCACGGTGCTCGGGGTGACCCTGCACCTCTCTGCCATGCGCACCGAGATCCTGCGCCGCCGGGTTCGTGCCCTGACCCTGCGTGAGGCGGAGCAGCTTGATGCGGGGATGTCCACCGGAACCGCCGCCTCGGTCGCGCCTGGACGCAGCATTCCCCTGAGTCAGGCGCCAGTCGGGCGCGTGGCGCAAGGCCTGTGAGGACGGCGCAGGTCCTCACGAACAGGTCGGATTTCCTGCAACGCTGATGGTGAAGTTTCGATCATGAACGTTGGACCGCATGCCGGTTACATTTTCGCCGCCTATGCCTTCACGGCTCTGGTGATCGGCACCTTGATTGCGCGCGCTCGACGGGATCACACTGCCCAGAAGCGGGCCCTTGCGCGTTTTCAGGATGGGTCGCAGGGGGGATCGCAGGACGGGGCGGGAGTGCGCCCATGAGCCCGATCGACCCTGCCACGCATCGGGCGGAGCCCGCGCGCCGCTCGCTTTTGGTGATCCTGCCCCTCGTCACCTTCGCGGTCCTGGCCGCGATCTTTTTCCTGCGTCTGCGCTCGGGCGCGGACCCCGCAGCGATTCCGTCCGCGTTGATCGGTAAGCCGGCCCCGGAATTCGCTCTTCCCGGTCTGCCGGGTCTGGCCACCAACGGAGCTTCAATCCCTGGCGTGTCTCGCGCCGACCTTCTGGGCAACGTTACCGTCGTCAATTTCTGGGCATCCTGGTGCGCCCCCTGTCAGGTCGAGCACCCGCAACTGATGCGGCTCGCACGCGAGCCGGGCGTGCACCTGGTGGGCATCGCCTACAAGGATACGCCCGAGAACGGCCGCCGCTTCCTGACCCGGAACGGCATACCGTTCCAGGCCGTGGGGTTGGATATGGAAGGGCGCACTGGGATCGATTTCGGCGTCTATGGCGTGCCCGAGACGTTCATCATCGGGCCTGACGGCACGATCCGTGACAAACTCGTGGGCATCCTCACACCGGAGAGTTATGCCGGCGTGCTCGACAAGATCCGGGCCGCCGGAACTGCGCCGGCGCCGTCTCGCTGACCCGATAGAGCCGCGGACGAATCGGGCACCGGAACGCTCAGCGTCCAGTGCGGATCAGGCGCCCATATTCGATCTCCGGCACGCCGTAGCTGTCTCCCGCCGCGGTCTTCAGCTTCTCCCGATCCAAGACCTGGATGTGCGAGCGCCGGGCCTTGATCATGCCGCCCCCCTCGAGGCTGTGGATCGCCGTCGTGACGCCAGGCCGCCGCACGCCGAGCATCGTCGAGAGGAATTCATGGGTCACGGGAAACTCGTCCCCATCGACCCGATCGTGGCACATCAGCAGCCAGCGCGCGAGGCGCTCCTCCAGGGTATGGCTGCCGTTGGAGAGGGCCGTGCCGGCGGTCTGCAGATGGGCCACGTAGGCGTAGTTCGCGAAGGTGCGTCGCAGGTTCGGCCGTTCCTCGATCAGGGTCCGGAAGCTTGCGGCATCGATCCGCAAGGCCTCGCCCTCGATCTGCACGAAGGTCTCATGCGGTGTTCGGTCGACATCGAGCAGTAACGGGACCCCGACCATACCCTCGCGTCCGGTGATGCATACCTCGATCCGGCGCCCTTCCGGAGTGGCGGCAATCTCCGAGGCGATCCCGGCTTCCAGGAAATACACGTGGGTGATCGTCTTTTTGCCGGCGATCAGGATATCCCGCCGGCCGAGCATCACGCTCTCGGCGACAGCCTGAATGGCCCCATAATCATCACCACCCAGGATGCTGAGGAGCTGGTTTCGGACATATCGCTGAGACGGCACCGGCATGAAACGTAGCGGCTCGATAGAGCAGCCATCGAACGTTTTGCTGCTCGGGAGGAGGGATGGATGTCCCTCATAGCTGGATCGGGGTGTGAAGGAACCGCACAGTCCGGGGTCTGTACTATGTCGTACAATCTCTGGCTCTGGACCTTGTCTGCGCTGGGGCCCTACAGTCCGCTATCGTACGTGAAAACAGAGACATCCGTGTCGGATCTCACCTGCTCTTTCAGCGAGCGCGAAGGAGTCGTCCTCTCCTGAAGCGCGGCGCTTCAGGTCGTGCGCCTCCCCGATGTCGGCGTCGCGTTTCGCGATCTGGTTCCGCTCATGGTCCGAGCCCACAAGCCCCTTTGTCCGTCGCTTTATAAGCCCGGGTCACGTCTACTGCTGAAGGCCATCACCGCTGTGGCCGGGACTACCAAGTCTCACCGAAAGCCGGCACACAATCCCCGCGAGTGAACTTGCGGAGAAGCTGTGGCCGGCGATCGCGGCGAAAAATCGATAAAAATCGACATTACTTAGGTTATTTCGATCTTACGGTTGTAATTCATCTTGCAAATATCTAGGTTTGTCTGAAATCGGACAAAAATATAAGTCCACGTTCTCTTCCCTGTGTTAAATCCGTGTGCCATGTCCACTGCGTTGCCTGAAATGAATTCGGGTTGCGGGTGACCTTGCGTTTGCACTCTCGCCTATCGAGTGCCGGAGTTGTGACGTCGTTCATCGTTCAATCTGAGGTCCGTAACCGCCTCCTTCGCGCATTGCCGCCGCTTGAGTTCGAGCGTCTTCGATCGCATTTCGTCCGGTGCTCGCTCGATCAGGGTGCCGTCCTTGAGGCACCTAGTGTCACGATCCGCGCTGCGCATTTCCCGGAACCTGGCATGATCTCCGTCGTCGCGCACGGCGCAGATGGAACCCAGGCGGAGGCCGGCATCGTCGGGCCGGAGGGCATGACTGGCATCACCCTGCTGAACGGCGTCGATGCCTCGCCCCATACGGCCCTGGTTCAGGTGCCCTGCCGAGCCCTGCGGATCGAAGCGGATGTCCTCCGGGGCGTGCTGGCTGAGAGCCGGCCCCTGCATGATTACCTGTTGCGGTATGCCCAGGCCTTCGCGGTGCAGCTGGCTCAGGCCGGTCTCTGCAATGCCCATTTCACCATCGAGCAACGCCTCGCGCGCTGGCTTCTGATGTGCCACGACCGTGCCGATCGTGAGGATCTGCCGCTGACCCACGAGATGCTCTCGCTGATGCTCGGCGTGCGACGGGCGGGGGTGACCACCGGTCTGCGCGTGCTCGAACTCACCGGGGGCCTGAAGACACGGCGCGGCGGCGTCGACATCAGGGACCGCACGGCGCTGCTGGAGATTGCCGGGGCTTCCTATGGGGTTCCCGAACTCGAATATACCCGAATCCTAGGAATCCCCTGATGGGGTCCGGTCAGACCGGGTCTGCGCCGGGCTCCTTGCGCTCGTAGCGCATCAAGAGGGGCGTCTGGGCCAATGCGAAGACAATGGTCAGCGGCATGATGCCGAACACCTTGAAGCTCACCCAGAAATCCTCCGTCTGGGTTCGCCACACCACCTCGTTCAGGACCGCCAGTACCAGGAAGAATACGCCCCATCGGAAGGTGAGCTTGCGCCAGCCATCCTCGGTCAGGGTGAACATCGAATCGAGCACGACCGACAGCAGGGATTTTCCGAACGCGAGACCGCCGAGCAGCACGAGACCGAACAGCGTGTTCACGATGGTGGGCTTCATCATGATGAAGGTCTTGTCCTGCAGCGCCAGAGTCAGGCCGCCGAACACCACCACCACGACGCCCGAGACGAGCGGCATGATGGGAAGCCTCCGCATCAACGCGTAGTGGATTGCCAGCGCCACCACGGTCGCGGCGATGAAGACTCCGGTGGCCACGAACAGCTTCTGGTCGGGGTGAACGCCGAGGCGCTCGGCATAGGCATTGCCGAAGAAGAAGACCATCAGCGGCCCAAGCTCGAGCGCGAGCTTGAGCAGGGGCGGAAGATGGCGGCGCGGGGGAATGGCTTCGATCTGCATGGTGTCCATATCTATAGCAGTCCCGGCCGTTGTGGGCTGTGACGTGGCGCTCGGTCGCCTAAATGGCGTCGAGCCCGGCGATGGCGCGGGCGAAATCCCGGGCCTCGAAGGGCTCGAGATCTTCAACGCCCTCGCCGACCCCGATGAAGTGGACGGGGAGGCCGAACTTGGCCGCGAGCGCGACCAGGATGCCGCCGCGCGCGGTGCCGTCGAGCTTCGTCATGACGAGGCCTGTGACGTTGGCGGCCTTCGAGAACAGCTCGACCTGGCTTAGCGCGTTCTGACCCACGGTGGCGTCGAGGACGAGGAGGACGGCGTGGGGGGCCTCCGGGTCGATCTTGCGGATCACCCGCAGGATTTTCTCCAGTTCCGCCATCAGGCCGGCCTTGTTCTGGAGCCGTCCGGCGGTGTCGATCAGCAGTACGTCGGTGCCCTGTGCCCTGGCAGCCTCATAGGCATCGAAGGCGAGGCCTGCCGCGTCCGCGCCCTGGGCCCTGGCGATCACGGGGGTCTGCGTGCGCTGCCCCCAGACCTTGAGCTGCTCGATCGCCGCGGCCCGGAACGTGTCGCCCGCGGCCAACATGAGGGAATGACCTTCCGCCTTCAGCTTCATCGCGAGCTTGCCGATGGTGGTGGTCTTGCCGGCTCCATTCACCCCGATCATCAGGATCACGAAGGGCTTCTTCGTGGTGTCGATGCTGAACGGGATGGCCACGGGGGTGAGCGCCCGCTCGACTTCGGTTGCGAGGATCTCGCGCACCGCATCCGGTGAGATGCCTTTCTCGTAACGGCCCTTGCCCACGGCCTCGGAGATCCGCATGGCGGTCTCGATACCGAAATCAGCCTGGATCAGGGCGTCTTCCAGTTCTTCCAGCGTATCGGCATCGAGCTTGCGCTTGGTGAACAGGCCGGTCACGCGCTCGGTCAGCGCGGAGGACGTGCGCTTCATGCCTCCGGTCAAGCGGCTCCACCACCCGCGCTTGGGCTCCTCCGCAGCCGCGTCCGGCTCGGGCATGAAGATCTGGGTCGCGACTTCCGGCTCAAGCTTCAGATCCGGTACCTGCACTGGCTCGGACGGAAGGTCCGGTGCCTGCGCGGGCTCGGGTGCAAACGCCTGGGTCGTCGTATCGGCGGCCTCGGCACCCCGGTTCGGGTCGTCACCGGCCGTACCGGCGGGGGGACGCTCCTCGGCACCCTCCACCGGCTGCAGGTCGGCTCCTTCGAGTTCGTCAGGCACCGCGTTCTTGTCCGGCGTCCCTGTGCCGGGCTCGCCCGGCGGCGGTGGCACGTGGGACACATCCGTCGCGGCGGTGGCGAAGTCTGGCTGTCCTTCGGAGAACGAGGCTGGGGATTCGGGTGGGGGGGCTACGGGTGCGACGACAGGCTCAGGCACCGGCTGTGGAGCGGGCGCCAGAGTCCCTGCCGAAGGCGGCTTCGGGTCCGGCGGCTGAACTGGTACCGGTGCCGGACGCGGCTCCTCCTTGGTGCCGAACATCTTGCGCAGCAGCCAGCCCGGCCTCTTGTCTTCGCTCATTCCCGCTTGCTCCCCGGACCCGGCATGGTTAGCGCAGGGCCATGTCCCCAGCCGATGCCCTCGTAACAGACATAGGCGCGCGCCTCCTCTACCGCGATGCCCTGGTGCTCGTCATCGACAAGCCGGCGGGTTTGCCCGTTCATCCCGGGCCGAAGGGGGGCGAAACCCTCACCGACCATCTCGATGCCCTGCGCTTCGGCCTGCCCCGACGGCCTGAGGCCGCGCATCGGCTCGACCGGGACACCTCCGGCTGCCTCGCGCTCGGACGCCACGCCAAGGCGCTGGCGCGCCTGAACAAGCTGTTCGCTGCGAGCGGCACTGTCGAGAAGACCTACTGGGCCCTCGTGGAGGGAGGGCCATCCGACCAGTCGGGTACGATCGATCTGCCACTTGCACGCCGCTCCGACGATCCGCGCTCCTGGTGGATGAAAGCCGATCCGGCGGGCGATCCTTCCCTGACGCGCTACACCGTTCTGGGGCGCGGCGATGGCCTGACCTGGCTCGCCCTCTCGCCGGTCACCGGCCGGACGCATCAGCTTCGCGTCCATTGCGCGGCGATGGGCTACCCGATCCTCGGCGACCCGATCTATGGTGCCGGCCCCCGCAGCGGCGGTCCCGGGCTGCAGCTGCATGCCCGGGCCCTGCGCCTTCCGCTATACCCGAAGAAGCCGCCGATCACGGTGGAAGCGCCGGTGCCCGGGCCTATGCGCTCGAGGCTGGAGACGTGCGGCTACGCGCAGTGAGCGGCGGAGCCTGACTGGGGCATCGACGCTCAGCCTTCAGGACGCGATGAGCACCCGTCCGTCGTGCCCCGTGATCGTCACATCGAGAAACCGGCCCGCCGGTGTGTCGGACGACAGGCGGACGGGGGTAAACCCCTCGGTCCGCGCGATCCCACCGCGCTCGGTGAGCACCCGGTGGGTGCGCCCGACCTCGCTGGCGAGATGGACCGCCAGGGCGGCTGCGCCTGCCTCTCGCAGGCGGGCCGCGCGCTCCCGCACGATGTCATCCGGCACCGGCGGCATTCGGGCCGCCGGTGTCCCGGGGCGGGCCGAGTACGGAAAGACGTGCAGATGGGTCAGCCCGCACGCGTCCACGAGGTCGAGGGAGCGGGCGAACTGTGCTTCGGTTTCGGTCGGAAAGCCCGCGATCAGGTCAGCGCCGAACACCGCTCCCGGCCGTAATCGCCGCACGGCGTCGCAGAACCGGATCGCGTCGGCACGGGCGTGGCGACGCTTCATCCGCTTCAGGATGAGGTCGTCGCCGGCCTGAAGGGAGAGGTGGAAATGCGGCATCAGCCGCGCTTCGCCCGCAATCGCCTCCATCAGCGCATCATCGACCTCGATGGAATCGATGGAGGAGAGACGGAGCCGGCCGAGATCCGGGACCTGTGCGAGGATAGCCTGAACTAGTCGGCCCAGGCTTGGGGGTGCGTCGAGGTCTCGGCCATAGGCCGTGAGATCAACGCCGGTGAGCACCACTTCGCGGCCGCCGGCCGCGACGATGCGGACGACTTGGTCGATGACGTCGGAGATCGGGACGGAGCGCGAGTTTCCGCGCCCGAAAGGAATGATGCAGAAGGTGCAGCGATGGTCGCAGCCGTTCTGGACGGGCACGAAGGCGCGGGTCTGCCCGGCGATGCCGGCGATCCGGGTGGAGTTCGCCCGGCGCACCGACATGATGTCGTCGACCTCGATCCGTTCCGCTGACAACGAAAGCGGGCCCCAGGTCTCGGCGCGACTCTTCGCATCGTTGCCGACGAGACGTGCGACCTCGGGCATCGCCGCGTAGGCGGCGGTCTCGACTTGCGCGCCACAGCCGGTGATAATGATCTCCGCGCCGGGACGCTCGCGGGCGAGGCGGCGAATGGCCTTTCGCGATTGGCGCCCGGCTTCGGCCGTCACCGCGCAGGTGTTGACGATGACGAGGTCGCGGTGCATCGCAGCCGCCTCCGCATGCTCGCGCATCACCTGCGATTCGACGGTGTTGAGGCGGCATCCGAAGGTCAGGGTTTCCACCGCCATGTCAGGCGGCGTCCACGTGCGAAAACAGCTCGGGCGGGAAGGTGCCGTCCCATTCGAGAGCCACGGGTCCGGTCATCAGGACGTGATCATCGGCGCGCCACTCGATGACCAGGTCGCCGCCCGGCAGGCTTACTGTGGCGCCGCGGCCGATCATGCGCAGGCGCGAAGCCGCCACCACGGTGGCGCAGGCGGCCGTGCCGCAGGCGAGCGTCAACCCGGCCCCGCGCTCCCAGACCCGCAGCTTGATCCGATCCGACCCGCGGACCTGCGCCACCGAGATGTTGGCCCGCTCCGGGAAGATGGGGTGGTTCTCCAGCATCGGGCCGATGCGGGCGAGATCGTAGCTGTCGGGGTCGTGCTCCACGAAGAAGATCGCGTGCGGGTTGCCCATGTTGACGACGCTCGGCGAGTGCAGGACCGGATCGTCGATCGGCCCGATCTGCAGCTCGATCCGCCGCGTATCCTGGAACGGTTCGGCGAGCGGGATCTCGTTCCAGGCCAGTTTCGGCCGACCCATGTCGACGGTGAAGGAGCGCTCGGCAACGCGCTTAACGCCCACCAACCCGCCCTGCGTCTCCAGGAGCAGCCGACCGCTCTCCGCCGGGCGCGCCATGGCCGGATCATCGAACATGGCGTAGGCGACGCAGCGGGTGCCATTGCCGCAGGCACCGGATTCCGAACCGTCCGTGTTGTAGATGCGCAGGGACGCGTCTGTGCCGGGGGTGCGGGCATCATGGATGACCATGAGCTGATCGAAGGCCGATCGTGGATGCTCCGCGATCGCGCGCGCCTCCCCGGGAGCGACCTGCGTGGAGGCTCCGCGCAGATCCAGCACCACGATCCGGTTGCCGGCTCCGTGCATCTTCAGGAACCGTCGATGGGCGAGCTCGCTCATGCCGCCTAGTCTCTTTCGTCTGTCTTCCGGTGTGTTCAACGCCCCAGGGCTATAGGGCAAAGCGCGCCCGCACGCACGGGGGCCGGCGCCAGAGCTGCGTTGCAGAAGCGCCGCGCCCTGCAGGCTTCGTGCGTCGCGACACCGATGATCCCTCGCCGATCGCTCCTGTCGCCACTAGATTCCTGACCTCGGAATCGCGTCGCCGATCCGACGTCATCCGCGCCCCAGCGACGTTCCGGAGCCCTCGCCTTGACCCGCACACGTTCCAAGTCGCGTTTGACGCTGCTGGCCCGCACGCTCGCCGGGTGCCTCGCGCTCTCGATCGCTGATGCTGCCGCACCTGCTCTTGCTCAGTCACCGCCGCCGGCCGCAACGAACCCGCTGCCGACGACCACCAATCCCGATCCGAAGACGCCGGGAACGGCCGATATCCCGGTCCCCGCCCAGGCGGGTGCTGCTCCCTCCGCCATGCCGCCGGCTGCGGGACGCGATACACTGGTCGCGACGCCCGGCGACGCCAACGACGTCGACGAGGTCTCGCTGCCGGCCAAGCCGGCCGCCATCCTGGCGGGCCGGGCCAAGTGGGAGGAGGCGGTGCCGAGCCTGAAGGCCGCTTTCCAGCGGATCGAAGCTGATCTGGCCAAGGCCGGCATTCGGCCGGTGGGCCGGCCGATCGCCGTCTTCGCCAAGACCGATGATGACGGTTTCCAGTACGACGCGATGATCCCGATCGCCGCAATGCCGGACCCGAAGCCGGCCGAAACCGACGGCCTGCGCTTCGGCACCACGCCGAGCGGCAAGGCCCTGCGCTTCCCGCACAAGGGTTCCTACGACGAGATCGACGGCACCTACGAGACTCTGACGGCCTATCTCGATGCCAAGGACGTGGTGGTGCAGGACCGGTTCATCGAGGAATACGTCACCGATCTCAACGACAAGGCGGACGAGAAGCTGGACGTGAACATCTACGCCCTGCCGAAATAGGCGGGTATCAGGGTCGAAATATCTGCTCCAGCTGCGTGCGACCGTGGCCGCGTTCGAGTGCCAGCAGGAAGCGCTTGGTATCGAGGCCGCCGGCAAAACCAGTCAGGGCGCCGCCTGCACCGATGACCCGATGGCAGGGCACCACGATGGGCAAGGGATTGGCGCCGTTGGCCGCGCCGACGGCTCGGCTGGCACGCGGCCGGCCGATCCGTCGGGCGAGTTCGCCGTAGGAGATCGTCTCGCCCGGCGGAATTTCGGTGAGGGCCCGCCAGACCTCGAGCTGAAACGGCGTACCGCGCGGAGCGAGTTCCACCTTGAACCGTGTGAGGCACCCACCGAAATAGGCACCCAGCTGGGCGCGCACATCCGGGAAGGCTGCATCGTCCCGTCGCCAGTCGGAACCCACTGTCACAGCGCCTTTGCCGGCGGGGAAACCGATGCAGGCGAGGCGTCCGTCCGCACCCACGAGGACGAGGGTGCCGATGGGGCTGGGCAGGGTTGTGTAGCGCATTCGGGACATGGCCCCTCCTAGCACGGCGCGACGCGCTCGGAATGGAGCAGGTGGCGCCGGCACGCGCGCCCTACTCCGCTGCCTCGCTGTAGGAATCCATCGGCGGGCAGGAGCAGACGAGATTGCGGTCGCCATAGGCGTTGTCGACGCGGTTGATCGGGGGCCAGTACTTGTCCATCCCGAGGCTGCCAGACGGGAAGCACGCGGCCTCGCGGGAATAGGGACGCTCCCAGGTCCCGACGAGGTCCCGGACCGTGTGGGGCGCGTGCTTCAGCGGGTTGTTCGCCTTGTCCATCCGCCCCTCCTCGATGGCGCGGATCTCCTCGCGGATCGCCAGCATGGCATCGCAGAAGCGATCGATTTCGCCCTTGGTCTCGGATTCGGTGGGCTCGATCATCAGGGTACCGGCCACCGGCCAGGACATGGTCGGCGGGTGGAAGCCGCAATCGATCAGTCGCTTGGCGATGTCATCGACGCTGACGCCCGCGCTTTTCTGGAACGCGCGCACGTCGATGATGCATTCGTGCGCCACGCGGCCTCCTGCGCCGGAATACAGCACCGGGTAGGCGCCCGCGAGGCGGGCCGCGATGTAATTGGCGTTGAGGATGGCGATGCGGGTCGCCTGGGTCAGGCCGCGCCCGCCCATGAGCAGGCAGTAGCTCCACGAGATCGGCAGGATCGAGGCCGAGCCGTAGGGGGCGGCCGAGACCGCGCCCTCTTCACCCGTTTGCGGGTCGGAGGGCAGGAACGGGATCAGGTGCGCCTTGACGCCGATCGGGCCCATGCCGGGGCCTCCGCCGCCGTGGGGAATGCAGAAGGTCTTGTGCAGGTTGAGGTGGCTGACATCGGCGCCGATGTCACCGGGCCGGGCAAGGCCCACCAGCGCATTGAGGTTGGCTCCGTCGAGGTAGACCTGCCCGCCATGGCCGTGGACGATGTCGCAGATCTCGCGGACCTGCACCTCGAACACTCCATGCGTCGACGGATAGGTGATCATGCAGGCAGCGAGCTTGTCCGCGTGCTGCTCGGCCTTCCGGCGGAAGTCCGCGAGGTCGACGTTACCCTGGGCGTCGGCGCCCACCACCACCACGCTCATGCCGCACATCTGGGCCGAGGCCGGATTGGTGCCGTGGGCCGAGGATGGGATCAGGCAGACCGTACGGTGCGCTTCGTTCCGCGACAGGTGGTAGGCCCGGATGGCGAGAAGCCCGGCATACTCTCCCTGCGCCCCCGAGTTCGGTTGCATCGAGATCGCGTCGTAGCCGGTGATGGCGCAGAGCTTTTCGGAGAGGTCGTCGATGAGCGCCCGATAACCCAGCGCCTGGTCTGCCGGGACGAAGGGGTGGATCTCAGAGAATTCCGGCCAGGAGATCGGCAGCATCTCGGCGGTGGCGTTCAGCTTCATCGTGCAGGAGCCGAGGGGGATCATCGCTCGATCCAGCGCCAGGTCACGATCCGCGAGGCGGCGCATGTAGCGCGTCATCTCGCTCTCGGCCCGGTTCATGTGAAAGATCGGGTGCGTCAGATACGGGGAGGTGCGCACCAGGGCTTCCGGTAGGCGGGCTTCGGGCCAGGCCTCGTCGTAGGCCGGGTCCTTGGCCCCGAAGGCGCGCCACACGGCCTGGAGGATGTCGGGGCGGGTGCGCTCGTCCACCGTGATGCCGATGCGCTCGTCGCCGACCTTACGCAGGTTGACGCCGTTGGCCACCGCCTGTCCGAGGATCAGGCTCTGGAAGGCGCCGACCCGCACGGTGATCGTGTCGAAGAAGTGCTCCGGTTCCACCGTGAAGCCGAGGGCTTCCAGCCCAGCGGCGAGGCGCACGGCGTCGCGGTGGACGCGGGCGGCGATGGCCTTGAGACCGCGCGGGCCGTGGAACACCGCGTACATGCCGGCGATGACTGCGAGCAGGACCTGCGCGGTACAGATATTCGAGGTCGCCTTCTCGCGGCGGATATGCTGCTCGCGGGTCTGGAGCGCGAGACGGTAGGCCCGGTTGCCGCGGGCATCCACCGAAACACCGACCAAGCGCCCCGGCAGGGTCCGCTTGTGCGCGTCGCGGGTCGCCATGTAGGCGGCGTGCGGGCCGCCGTAGCCCATCGGCACGCCGTAGCGCTGCATCGAGCCGATGGCGATGTCGGCGCCCATTTCACCGGGGGAGGTCAGCAGCGTCAGCGCCAGAGGGTCGGCCGCCACGACGGCGACCGCGCCGGCCGCGTGCAGGTCGGCGATGGGCTGTGTCAGGTCGCGGATGCCACCGCAGACGCCGGGATACTGGAAGATCGCGCCGAAGACCTGCCCCGGATCGAGATTGGTCGCGGGGTCGCCGACAACGATCGTCCAGCCCAGGGGCGCGGCGCGGGTGCGCAGCACTGCGATGGTTTGGGGCAGGCACTCGGCATCCACGAAGAAGGTCGTCTTCCCGTTGCCGGCAATGCGCTGGGCCATGCCCATAGCTTCCGCCGCGGCGGTGGCCTCGTCCAAGAGCGACGCGTTGGCGATGTCGAGGCCGGTGAGGTCGCAGACCAGAGTCTGGAAGTTCAGCAACGCCTCCAGCCGACCCTGGCTGATCTCCGGCTGGTAGGGCGAGTAGGCGGTGTACCAGGCCGGGTTCTCGAAGATGTTGCGCTGGATCACGGGCGGCATCGTCGTCCCGTGATAGCCCTGTCCGATCAGCGAGACGAGGAGCCGGTTCTTGTCGGCGATGCCCCGCATGTGCTCGATGACCCGGCGCTCGGTCATGGCGATCCCGAAGTCCAGGCGCTCTTCCTGGCGAATGTCGGCTGGCAGGGTCTCGTCCATCAGAGCGTGCAGGCTGTCCGTGCCCACGACGCCGAGCATCGCGTCGATTTCCTGCGTCGTTGGACCGATGTGGCGGCGGTTGGCGAAATCGTAGGGGTCGTAGCGGTCGGTGGTCATGGGGGCCTCGAATGGTGAATTGTCGGGACTGCGCCGACGCTCTCACGTGTCTTTGCGAACGGGAGCGGGCGTCGCGAATGGGGTGTCCGGTAATCGCCCGAAGCGCCGCGTTATCCTGGGTCCGCGCAGCGGAGCCCCGGATCCAGAACCGCATAGGGTGCGCGGTCCGGCGCCGTAGGCGGTTCGAGATTGCACGCCACTGGAGCGCCCCTTGGAGTCCGGGGTCGCCTGCGGCGACTTGAAAGGCGCGCGCAGGGAGACGGTCGTCGTCATGCGCCAGCGGGGCGCTACTTCGCGAAGTCCGCGTAGGCCGTCTCGTCCATCAGCTCGTCGAGGCTGGCGGGATCGTCGAGGCGGATGCGATAGAGCCAGCCGGCGCCCTGCGGATCGGCACCCACGCTGGACGGGTCGGCCACAGCTGCCTCGTTAACCTCCGTAACCTCGCCGGAGACAGGTGCGTAGACGTCCGAGGCGGCCTTTACCGACTCGACCACCGCCGCGGCTTCGCCCTTCGTCAGCCGGGCGCCGACCTTCGGCAGCTCGATGAAGACGAGGTCACCAAGCTGCTCGGCGGCATGGCTGGTGATGCCCACCGTGGCCACGTCGCCGGCGCAGTCCAGCCATTCGTGCTCGTCCGTGAACTTCCGCATCGCTCTCTCCTGATTGTTGACGTGCGTTGGGGGTCGACGTGAAAGGGGGGTCAGGCGCGCTTGAAGCCCGCCGGAACGAAGGGCAGTGCCGAGACCACGACGGCGAGGCGCTTGCCGCGTACCTCCGCGAAGATGCGAGTGCCGGGGGTGCTGAGCGCTGCCGGCAGGTAGCCCATGGCGATGGGCGCCTGCAGGCTCGGTCCGAATCCGCCGGAGGTGACGTGGCCGATCGCCTCGCCAGTCTCGTCGCCGAAAAGCGGTGCGCCGGCCCGAACGGGCGTCGGTCCCTCGGGGCGAAGGCCGACGCGCTTGCGGGGCGGCCCGTTCTCCAGGGCGTCCAGGATGCGCGCGGCGCCGGGAAAGCCGCCGCTCCGAGCGCCGCCACGCCGTCGCACGGCGGAAATCGCCCAAGACAGCCCGGCTTCCACGGGGTCGGTTCCCGCATCGATGTCGTTGCCGTGGAGGCACAAACCCGCCTCGAGGCGGAGCGAGTCGCGGGCTCCGAGCCCGATCGGCAGCACGGTCGGATCGGCCAGCAGTGCCTCGGCCAGGGCCTCGGCCCGGTCCTCCGGAACCGAGATCTCGAAGCCGTCCTCGCCGGTATAGCCGGAGCGGCTGACGATGGCGGACGTGCCGAGAAGGCCGAGCATCCGCACGTCCATGAAGCGCATCTCCGTCACCTCCGGCACGAGGCGGGACAGGGCCGCTTCGGCGCCTGGCCCCTGGAGGGCGACGAGGGCGCGGGCGAGGACCGTCGCCTTGCAGGCATGGGACAGGTGGGCCCGCAGATACGCCTCGTCGGCAACCTTGTTGGCCGCATTCACCACGAGGAAGAGGCTGTCGCCGCAATGCGCGACCATGAGGTCGTCGCGAATGCCGCCGGATGCGTCGAGGAGGAGTCCGTAACGCTGGCGACCTGGCCTCAAGCCGAGCACGTCGATGGGCAGCAGAGTTTCCAGTGCGCGCGCCGCGTCCTCGACGTCGCCGGAATGCGGCGTGAGTCGAATCTGACCCATATGCGACACGTCGAACAGGCCGGCATGAGACCGGGTGTGTAGGTGTTCCTTCATCAGGCCGGCCGGGTATTGCACCGGCATGGCATAACCCGCGAATGGCACCATCCGGCCGCCATGGCGCAAGTGCAGCCCGTGCAGGGGTGTGCAGGCAACATCAGGGGACATCGGATGACTCCACGACACAAAGCTTCCGGATGCTCGGTTGAGCGTTTCCGGCTGCCCCCATCTGTCGCGGTTACCTGAGAGTTTCTCCCGGGCTGCGAGTGCGGCCCAGGATTTCTCCTTCGGTGGACGCCGTCAGGCGCCTCTCTCCAGATTGTCCAACGATACGGTGATTGTGCCTGAGAGTTTCCGGGGGTGGTTGCTCCGTCGGCGCCATGGTCCGGACGATTCGCTCAGCGAAACTTGCGGCCTGGGCTCTCCCGTATCGTCATTGCTGACCCGGACAAGGTTCCACACCGCACCGCGTCAGGCAAGCCGCCCGACCCCGCAAGCGTGTGACGCTTGTGGTAATCCGTCATTCCGAATGGTCTGCCGGCAGCTGACGATCGCCTGGGAACCGCCAAGACTCGGCAGGGATTCCCTCCGCATGCCGACCCCATCCGGGCACGACCTCGCCGGCCCCCGCCCTCGCCGGACCCGTTCCTCGAAACCGCCCAAGACGGAGGTCGATCCGGCCCTGACCGACAAGGCCCTGGCGATCCATGCGCGCCTCTGTCCGGTCTATGGCTGTCCGATCCCGTACTTCCACGCGCTCGATCCCTTGAGCGAACTCGTCTCGTCGCTCCTCTCGCACCGGACGCGCAACGCGGATTCGGGACGTGCCTTCAAAGCCCTGCGATCCCGCTATCCCGATTGGGACATGATGCTGGCGGCTCCCGTCGCCGAAATCCAGGCGACGATCGCGGGTGTGACCTGGCCGGAACTGAAGGCGCCGCGGCTCCAGGCGATCCTGTCCGCCGTGAAGGCGCGCCACGGCCGTCTCAGCCTTGACTTCCTCAGGGACATGGCGGTGGACGAAGCCCGGGACTGGCTGGAGACGATTCCGGGTGTCGGGCCGAAGACCAGCGCGGCCGTGCTCTCCTTCAGCGTCCTGCGGATGCCGGCCCTGCCAGTGGATAGCCACCATCACCGGGTCGCCCAGCGCACCGGACTCATCGGTTCGCGCGTCGACGTCGGACCGTCGCATCCGATTCTGCGGGCGCAATTGCCCGCTGACTGGAGCGCGCAGGCCCTCTACGACAATCATGAAGTGCTGATGCTGCATGGCCAGCAGATCTGCCACCATCGCAATCCGGCCTGCGGGCGCTGCGTGCTCCTCGACCTCTGCCCCGAGGGGCAGGCCCGAATGGGTGCCGGAGGCGCTATCCGCGAGCCCTGAGCGCGGGTGCCTTCGCGGGCCCGGAGCCTTGACCGGTCCCGGCGCGGCGTCCAGAAACCGGCGCTTGGCTGCGGGATTGTTCGCCGGCGGCTGCCTCACCCCTATCCCTACGAGGACCACGCCGCGATGAGCGCGTTCAAGGAACTGGTGTTCTCGGGCGTACAGCCGACCGGGAACCTGCATCTCGGTAACTATCTCGGCGCCATCAAGCGCTTCGTCGAGATGCAGGCGCGCGACGCGCAGTGCCTGTACTGCGTCGTCGACATGCACGCGATCACCCTGTGGCAGGACCCGGCCGCGCTCAAGGGGCAGATCCGCGAGGTCACCGCCGCTTTCCTCGCCGCGGGCATCGATCCGAAGCGCTCGATCGTCTTCAATCAGAGCCAAGTGCCCCAGCACGCCGAGCTCGCCTGGATCTTCAACTGCGTCGCGCGCCTGGGCTGGCTCAACCGCATGACCCAGTTCAAGGACAAGGCCGGCAAGGACCGGGAGAACGCCTCGATCGGGCTCTACGCCTATCCCGTCCTGATGGCAGCCGACATCCTGGCCTATCGGGCGACCCACGTCCCGGTGGGCGAGGACCAGAAGCAGCACCTCGAATTGACGCGGGACATCGCGCAGAAGTTCAACAACGATTTTTCGGAATCGATCGCCGCGCATGGGCACGACGAGGGCGCTGGCTTCTTCCCCGTCACCGAACCGCTGATCGGTGGGCCGGCCGGCCGTGTCATGAGCTTGCGCGACGGCACCAAGAAGATGTCGAAGTCGGATGCCTCCGACAATTCGCGCCTCAATCTCACGGACGATGCTGATGCTATCGCGGCCAAGGTGCGCAAGGCCAAGACTGATCCGGACGCCCTCCCCTCCGAGGTTGAGGGCCTCAGCGGCCGGCCCGAGGCCGACAACCTGGTGGGCATTTTCGCCGCCCTGAAGGATATCTCGCGCGAGGACGTGCTGCGCGATTACGGCGGCGCGCAGTTTTCGGCCTTCAAGGGTGCGTTGGTCGAACTCGCCGTCGAAACTCTGGCGCCCCTGGGCGCCGAAATGAAGCGCCTGGTCTCAGATCCGGCCGAGATCGATGCCGTGCTGGCCGATGGCGCCGAACGCGCCGAGGCCATCGCGACCCCAACCCTCGATGCGGTCAAGGACATCGTCGGGTTCGTCCGCCGCGGACCGCGCCTGCGGATGGTGTGAGGCGTTCCGCCCTCTCCCATGCAGGGAGAGGGCGGGGCGTGATGTCAGCTCTCGCCGCGGGCGACCCGGGCCTCGTATTCCGGAAGTTCGAGACGTCCTTCCTTCTCGACACGGGCCTTGTCCGCTTCGGGGATGACGTCGGCGACCATGTCGAGACGCTTCCACAGGGCGAGAGGCGTCTCCTTGTCCGGGGTCGGTACGTACTTGTTCTGCGCCACCTTCTGGTACTTGTGGATGTAGCGCGGGCAGTTGACCCAGGCCTTCGTGACCTCGACGCGGACGAGGTACTTGGCCTCGGTGTACTCGGCCATCAGAGGATCGTCGCGAAGCATCCGGGCATGGCCCTGGACGCGGACTCTGTGCGGGGTCTCGAAATCGATGAACAGCAGGCCGACCTTGGACTGCCCCTCAATGTTGCCCATCGAGTACCACATGCCGTTGCCGTCGAAGCCCGGGAAGACGAGGGTGTTGTCGTCGAGCACCTTCACGAAGCCGGGGCTGCCCCCCTTGTAGGAGACGGTGGGCATGCCGTCGGGATCGACGGTGGAGAGAAAGAACATGTCTCGGCTGCCGATGAAGGCGGCTTCATCCTTGCCGATCGCGTCATGCACCCAGCCGGTATCCAGGCGCTCGGCGAGCTTGACGGTATTGTACTCCTCCTGCAGCGCGCGATGCTCGTCGTAGTATAGCGATGCCATGGGTGTCCTCCGCGTTTCGGCTGCTCTCAAGATGGGCGGCCGTTGCGGAGCATGATCGCGGGAAAGCTGTTTGAGCACAACAGGCGGGACGTCTTGATCACGTCTCAGTGACGGCGGCGTGTCCGATGATCGACGCACGAAAAAGCCGACGCCGCTTGCGCGACGCCGGCTTCATCCGCAACCGGAGGCCGAGCGAAGCCGGCCTCCCGATCCCGGATTAATTCTTGGCTTTGTCGACCAGGGCCTTCTCGGAGATCCACGGCATCATGCCGCGCAGCTTGGCGCCGACCTCCTCGATTGGGTGAGCGGCGAGCTTGGCGCGGGTGGCCTTGAACGAGGTCTGGCCAACCTTGTTCTCGAGCATCCAGTCACGGGTGAACTTACCCGACTGGATATCGTTGAGGACGCGCTTCATCTCGGCTTTGGTCTCCGGCGTCACGATGCGCGGGCCGGTGACGTACTCGCCGTACTCGGCGGTGTTCGAGATCGAGTAGTTCATGTTGGCGATGCCGCCCTCGTAGATGAGGTCGACGATGAGCTTCACCTCGTGCAGGCACTCGAAATAGGCCATCTCGGGGGCGTAGCCGCCCTCGACGAGGGTCTCGAAGCCGGCCTTGATCAACTCGACGAGGCCGCCGCACAGCACGGCCTGCTCGCCGAACAGATCGGTTTCGCACTCTTCCTTGAAGGTGGTCTCGATGATGCCGGCGCGGCCGCCGCCATTGGCCGAAGCGTAGGACAGGCCGAGATCGTGCGCGTTGCCGGAAGCGTCCTGCGCGATGGCGATCAGGGTCGGCACGCCGCCGCCCTTGAGGTACTCGCCGCGCACGGTGTGGCCGGGGCCCTTCGGCGCGACCATCAGCACGTCGAGGTCCTTGCGGGGCTCGATCAGGTTGAAGTGGACGTTGAGGCCGTGGGCGAACAGAAGGGCGGCGCCCTGCTTCATGTTCGGCTCCAGCGACTCCTTGTAGATGTCGCCCTGTAGCTCGTCCGGGGTCAGCATCATGACGACGTCGGCCTGCTTGGCGGCGTCGGCGACGTTCATCACCGTGAAGCCCTCATGCTCCGCCTTCTTGGCGGTGGCGGAGCCCTCGCGCAGGGCGATGACAATGCCCTTGACGCCCGAATCGCGCAGGTTGAGGGCGTGGGCATGGCCCTGACTGCCGTAGCCGACGATGACGACCTTCTTGCCCTTGATCAGGTTCAGGTCGGCGTCACGATCGTAATAGACCCGCATGGCGGTACCTTCTCTTTTCTCTCGATTGAGCATGAGTGCGCTCCGGCGCCCTCATCTGAAACGACATCCGCGCGGCCGTGCGATCCGCGGAGCTTTTAGCGAGGCGATCCCCTTGACGGAAGGGGAATTGTCGCATGCCCCGCGCTTTGCTTCGCCTTCCGGTACTCAGGCCGGCAGTTTCAATCCCTCGCGGGCGAAGACCGCCTGCACGGCGGGACGCGCAGCCATGGCGCGGGCATGCGCCGTCCAGGCGGGGAAGCGCGCCGCCATGTCGAAGCCGAGGGCCGGGCCGCGGCCCCAGGTCCAGAACAGCAGGAGGTAGGGATCGGCGACACTGTAGGTCTCGCCGATGGCCCAGCCGCCGTTGGAGAGCTTGACCTCGGTCATCGTGAAGAGGTCGCCGCAGGTCTCCGCACCCTTGGCCTGGATGCCCGGATAGGCTGCCTCGTCTCCACTGTAGCGCTCCGCCCGGCGGATATGCGCGTAGGCGATGTGGTGGCCGGTGGAGAGCCAGCCGAGCCATTCGTCGACCCGGGCCTGGTCACGCGGCGTCTCGGGCCACAGGCCGGCCTGCGGGTGAAGGCGCGCGATGTGGCGAAGGATCGCGGTGTTCTCGGTGAGCACCCAGTCGGCCTCCACCAGCGCCGGCACGCGGCCGCGCTCGTTAACGGCGAGGTATTGTGGGGCCCGCTGATCGCCCTTGGCGAGGTCGAGCCGCACGGTCTCGTAGGGCGCGCCGGTTTCTTCCAGCGCGATATGGGAGGCGAGCGAGCAGGCGCCGGGGGCGTAGTAGAGGGTGGTCATGGGGCTTCGTCTTCCTCCGCCAGGTCGATCACCGGTACGCCGATGAGGGTAGCCAGTTTCGATCAGGCTTCTGCAAGGATGTTTCCCGGAACTCTGCCGAGGCGTCGGCCTGTTCCGGTCCGGAGATCGATGAAGCGAACCTGATCAACCAGGATCGCTTCGGACGCCTTCCGCGCGTTCAGATCCAAGCTTTCAGATCTAAGGGCTCAGATTTAGGACCTGGATCGGAATGAACGCGCGTCCCATCGCTGGCGGTCCAGGAGACCAATGGGGATCGTCGTCCTCGATGATGTCGGAACCGACATCCGCACCCTCTGTTTGCGAATTTCCGTCACATCGGCTCGGCGCCACGTCCCATCGCGGCGATCCCGGTGCGGGAGATCTCCACGAGGCCGATCACCGTCATCAGGCCGATGAAGCGATCGATCTCCTCGGTGGTACCGGTGACCTCGAACACGAAGGAGTTCAGGGTCGCGTCGAGGGTCTTGGCGCCGAAGGCGGCCGCGAGGGTCAGCGATTCGGTGCGGTGCTCGCCGGTGCCAGCGACCTTCACGAGGCACAGTTCGCGCTCAAGGGCCTTGCCCTGGAGGGTCAGGTCAACCACCCGGTGCACGGGCACGAGGCGGTCGAGCTGCGCCTTGATCTGCTGGATCACCGCGTCGGTTCCGGCGGTGACGATGGTGATGCGGGAGAGATGGCGCGCCACCTCGGTCTCCGACACCGTCAGGCTCTCGATGTTGTAGCCGCGTCCCGAGAACATACCCGAGATCCGGGCGAGCACGCCGGGCTCGTTGTCGACGATGACAGCTAGGGTGTGCCGGTTGATCGGCTCGACCCGGCCGGCATCGGGATAGTGCGTATTCATGGCGTTCATGGGCGTGCCCCGGATCTTCGTCTGCGATGGCGTGTCGTGGGTGGCCCGGCGGGGCCGATGGAGAATGAAGGGGTCGGCCGGGCGTGTCACCGCCCGGCCCGGCTGCGCCTGGAGGCTCAGACCAGCATCTTACCCTCTTCGGAGATGACGTCGCCGATCTCGACCCCAGTCTCGCCGAGGTAGTCGGACAGCAGCATCTCGTTGTGCGCCTTGCCCGACGGGATCATCGGGAAGCAGTTCTCCTTCTTGTCGACGATGCAGTCGAAGACGACCGGACCGTCATAGTCGAGCATCTCGGCGATCGCGGCGTCGAGATCGCCCGGCTTCTCGCAGCGGATGCCCTTGGCGCCGTAGGCCTCGGCCAGCTTGACGAAATCGGGCAGGCTCTCGGAGTAGCTCTGCGAGTAGCGCGAGCCGTGCAGCAGCTCCTGCCACTGGCGCACCATACCCATGTACTCGTTGTTCAGGATGAAGATCTTGACCGGCAGGCGATACTGCACCGCCGTCGACAGTTCCTGCATGTTCATCAGGATCGAGGCTTCGCCGGCAATGTCGATGACGAGGCCGTTCGGGTGGGCGAGCTGCGTGCCGATGGCCGCTGGCAGGCCGTAACCCATGGTGCCGAGGCCGCCGGAGGTCATCCAGCGGTTCGGCTCGTCGAACTTGAAGTACTGCGCCGCCCACATCTGGTGCTGACCGACTTCGGTCGTGACGTAGGTCTCGCGATCCTTACAGGCCTCGTAGAGGCGCTGGACGGCGTATTGCGGCTTGATGATCGTGCCCGATGGCCAATAGGCGAGGCAGTCGCGCGCCTTCCAGGTCCGGATCTTGGTCCACCAATCCTCAAGGCGAGCCTTGTCCGGCTGTCGGGGCAGCGCAGTCCAGGCGGCGAGCATGTCTTCCAGCACCGAGCCGCAATCGCCGACGATCCCGACATCGACCTTGACGACCTTGTTGATCGAGGAGGCATCGATATCGACGTGGATCTTCTTCGAGAACGGCGCGAAGGCATCGAGCCGGCCGGTGATCCGGTCGTCGAAGCGAGCGCCGATGCAGACCATGACGTCGCAATCATGCATCGCCAGGTTGGCCTCGTAGGTTCCGTGCATGCCGAGCATGCCCAGGAACTGGTCGTCCGAGGCCGGAAACGCGCCGAGACCCATCAGGGTCGAGGTAACGGGAAAACCAGTCTCGGCGGCGAGCTTGCGCAGCAGCGCAGAGGCGTGCGGGCCCGCATTGATGACGCCGCCGCCCGTGTAGAGGATCGGCCGGCGTGCGGAAGCCATCAATTCGACAGCGGCCTGGATCTGGGCCGCGTCGCCCTTGAAGGCCGGCTTGTAGGTCTTGTGGCCGTTCTGGGTCGGGCGCTCGTAGACGCCGGACGCGAACTGGATGTCCTTCGGCAGGTCGATGACGACCGGGCCGGGCCGCCCGTTGGCAGCGACGTAGAAGGCCTCGTGCAGGATGCGCGGCAGGTCGTCGATCGATTTGACCAGATAGTTGTGCTTCGTGCAGTGGCGCGTGATGCCGACCGTGTCGCACTCCTGGAAGGCGTCCGTTCCGATCAGGTGCGTCGGAACCTGACCGGTGATGCAGACCAGCGGGATCGAATCGAGCAGCGCGTCGGTCAGGCCCGTGATGATGTTGGTGGCACCGGGTCCCGAAGTGACGAGGACGCAGCCGACCTTGCCGGAGGAGCGGGCATAGCCCTCCGCCGCATGGACGGCGCCCTGCTCGTGGCGCACGAGGATGTGCTTCAGGGTCTCCTGGTGGAACAGTGCATCGTAGATCGGCAGCACCGCGCCGCCGGGATACCCGAACAGCGTATCGACACCCTGATCCTGAAACGCCCGGATGACCATTTCGGCCCCGGTCATGACCTCGCCGCCCATCGTCCTGCTCCTTGAAACCTGTCTGTGCTGCTCGTGTCGTCCGGCGCGTCGCGGCAATAAAAAAGGGTCCCGAGGGACCCTGCATGCGCCACCATTCGGATCGCGGACCCTGCTGTCAGGTCCGCTCCGTCGGTGGCGCTTCCGTTACGATAAGGATGGCACGCATCGCGTTGTCGTCTGCCTTGTTCGTTCGCCAAGACGGCGAATCGAAAATCGTGTGGGGTGTCATACTGGAGGCGAGATCCCCGGTCAACGCGCAGGGCGCACAATCGTGCAGGTTCAGACGTCGCGATGTGGGTATCGCGACGGTAAAACCGGCCACCCTATTCGACTGGAACCTCGCCGAGGATCGCACCGGTTCTCGGATCGGCATCGAAGGTCATCCGCCGCCCGTTCTTGATGCCCTCGCCATCCCAGTGACCATCATCGGCTTCGAGCTTGGTGATCTCGCTGTAGCCCGCGCTTTTCAGAGCTTCCTTCGTCTGCGCCGGGGTCAGCCAGTCGGCACCCGGCATCTCGGCCGATGCCGGCAGAGGCGCGGCAAATGCGACGATCGCCAGGAAAGCGAGACCGTATCGGATTGGACGGGACATGCGGGCGATCCTTGCAGGTTGAATCTGGCGGGGCGGGTCTGGGTAGGGCGGTTCTTGCGAAACAGGCTTTGCGAACGATGACGCCCGTGGATGGCGAGGTCTGACCGGCAATACCCGACATCGCAAGACGGCGGGCTCGGCCGGGGATTCAGATTTGCCCGGTCCCGTCTCCCCGTCCTATCAAGGCCGGAGGCTGCGAAAGGTTCGCGCCCGACCCCGGTCCTCTACCGAACAAGGATGTCCAATCCTGCCCGAGACCACCGCCTTTCTCCTCCTCGACGTGGCGGGTGTCGCCTGCGCTCTGGCGCGGACGTCGGTGAGCGAGGTCCTGCCGCTGCCAAATCTACATGCTCCGCCAGCCGGAGGCGGTCCCCTGGAGGGCTTCCTCAACCTCGGCGGCAATCCGATTCCAGTCGTCGACCTCGCCCGTCTTCTCGGCCTCCGCGCGGGCGGCACCGAGTCGGAGGCTACAAGTGCCTACCGGCATATCGTGCTCGATGCGCAGGGGAGCACCGGCTTCCTGGTCGACAGGGTCGAGGACCTCATCTCGATCGAGGCCTCCGCGATCCGGGCGGTCTCACCGGAGCGGACCCTCAACGGTTGCGTCATATCCGAGATCGCGCACGACGACGGCCTGATCCACGTGCTCGGCTTGTCCCATCTCCTCACGTCGGAGGAGCGCCTGCGCTTGGCGGCGCTGGCCGATGCGGCGGCCGAGCGCCTCACCGCGTTGTCCGCAGCCTGAGCAAACAGCGACGCGAAATGCAGCGCCCATGACGCGTCCGCCGCGCTCCGGTCCGGAGGTCGATCCGGGCTTCCCGGCTCTCAAGGCCCGGATCATCGCCCGCACCGGCCACCATTATTACGCCGACAAGGACGATCTTCTCTTCGATCGCCTGCGCAAGCGTTTCCGGGTGCTCGGGCTCACCGATTCGACAGCTTACGCCGCATGGCTCGACGACCGGTTGGCGGGCGGCCCGGAATGGGCTGCGTTGGAGGCCGAGATCACCATCGGCGAGACGTTCTTCTTCCGCTACGCCGAGCAGTTCGCCGCCCTGCGCACCACGATCCTGCCCACCCTGATCGCCGCTCGTTCGACCGAACGCACCTTGCGAGTCTGGAGTGCCGGCTGCTCCACGGGGGCGGAGCCCTACTCCATCGCCATTCTGCTGCACGAGCTTCTCGGCCCCGCCCTCCCCGATTGGCGCCTCTCGATTCTCGGGACCGACATCAGCACGGCGGCCCTCGAGACCGCCCGGGCGGGGATCTATGGTCGCTGGGCCCTGCGGACCCTGCCCCCCGGGGAGCGCCTCCGCTATTTCGTCCCGGGGCCGCCCGTGGCGGGATCGGGACGTGACGGCACCTATGCCCTGCGGCCGGAATTTCGCCGGATGGTGCGCTTCGAGCGGCGCAACCTCATGGACCTCATCGACGTCCGGGCGGTGCAGCCCCTGGCCGACTTCGACCTGATCCTCTGTCGCAACGTGCTGATCTATTTCGAGGCCGAGGTGGTCCTGGGGATCGTGCGCGGTCTTGGTCGGCGCCTGACCCCGGAGGGCTGGCTCCTCATCGGCCATGCCGAGCCGAATCCGGCCATCTCCGCCCTGCTCGAACCCGTCAACCTGCCCGGAACCGTGGCTTACCGTCCTTGGGGTGCACGGGCTCCGATCGCCCCTGCCCCGTCCTGGCGGCCGGAGCCGGTGGTTGCGGCGGCTGCAACGTTCCGGCTGGCAGACCCGCTTCCCCCCGCGATGGCCACCGGGGCGTCGTCCAGGTCCGAGGCCACGTCCTCTGATGCCCGGGAATCTCTGGCCGAATCTTCGTCCGATCCCTTGCCCGATCCACGGCCCGAGCCAGGATCTCATTCCAGCGAGCCGGCGGCTGTGCTTGCGCAGATCCGCGTGCTTGCGGATTCCGGAGACACGGCCGAGGCCTGGCGGGCTCTGCGGCGGGCAATTCCCGCTTCACCCGCCGATCCGGTGCTGCACTATTACGACGGCCTTCTCGCCCACAGCCTCGGACGCGAGGTGGAAGCCGAGCGCGCTTGGCGCGGCGCACTTTATCTCGACCGGGACTTCGTCATGGCCCACTACCAACTCGGCCTGCTGATGCTCGGCCTCGGTCGGTCCGCGGAAGCGGTCCGGGCCCTCGACAATGCCATCCGTCTGGCCCAAGCCCTGGCGCCCGATGCCAGGGTGGCAGAGGGCGACGGGATCGGTCCGTACGAGCTCGCGCGTAGCGCAGCCCTCGCCCGCGCTGCCGCGAAAGGAAAGGTGCCGTGACGGAGTTTGGTGGCGGCGAAACCGCCTCTCTGAACCTGCAGGTCTTGCGTGAGGAGCGCTCTCGCCTGCTCGCCCGTCGCGGGCACGCGAGGGCGGGGGCCGCGGGCGCGATGCGCGCCCTTCTCGTCTGCGCCTGCGGAGACGAACGCTTCGCCCTTCCCCTGACCCATGTCGCTCAGGTGCTGCCGGCCCGAACCGTGACGCCACTGCCGGGCGCTCCGCCCGCGATCCTCGGGCTCATCGCACTCTCCGGCCGGGTCGTCAGTCTGATTGCCCTGGGGCGCGCGCTCGGGCGTGCTGCGAATGGAGGAAGTGAGGCCGGGCACGTGGTCCTGATGCGCGGGTCCGGAAGTCCCGTCGCGCTGGCTGTCGATCGGGTGCTCGGTGTTGCGGAGGTGGCGGAGGATTCGACTGACCTGACCTTCGGCGAGGCGGGTTTGAGCACCGAGGCGGTTTCGGGCTATGCCGCCCCCGGCGCCGGACCTGACGCGACGTCCGGGTTCGTCGTCGTCGACCTGCCGCGCCTGCTGCGCCAATTCCTGCCGTGAATTCGTCCCGTTGCGTGTCTCGCTGAGGCGCCGCTTCGGCTGAGACCCTTGTGAGGCTGACCCGGGCGCCGCCAGCCGGGATGTCAGTCGATTTAGCGAAGCCTGGAGCCACCTGTGTCGATCTCGATCGGAAAACGCATTCTCCTCGGCTTCGTCGCCATCACGGTGGTGAGCATCGCGCTCGGCCTTTACGCCCTCGGCCAGATCGCCGTCGTGCGCGACACCACGGACGGCATCGTCACCCGCGATCTCACCGTGGCGCGTCAACTCGACGAACTCGCGAACAAGGCCCGTGACATGGGTCTTCAGCGGCGCAACGCGATCATCGCCCTGCTGATGCGCGCGCGTGGCGGACCGGAGCGAGAGGATGTCTCCGGGAGCTGGCGCCGGGCGGCGACGGAAGCCGATGCGATCCTTGCCGACCTGATCCGCGCGAGCGATGGATATCAGAGCCGCTCAGCATCCGAGGAGCGCAGCCGGGCCTGGCGCAAGGTGAACGGCATCGCGCTCGAGGCCGCGGCCGATCTACGCGAGCTGCGTTCCGCCAGCGAGGCGCAGCTCGCTGCCGTCGCCGCCAAGGATATCGACGGTGTCGAGTCCCGGAACGACGCGGTGAATCGCAGTCAGGACGTGTTCCTCGCCGATGTCGAGCGCACGCGCTCTGCCCTTGATGAGGGCATCACGGCGGGACAACACCGGGTCGCCGACGTGTACGATCACAGCCGCTTCCTGATTCTGGCGACCCTCGGCGCCTGCATTCTCCTCAGCGTCCTCATCACCATCCTCATCAGCCGGGCGGTCGTGCGACCCCTCGAGGAGGTGATGGCCTTTGCCGAGCGCGTCGGCGAGGGCGACCTGTCGGGCACCCTGGATGCGCGGGGCAAGGACGAGATCGGACGCCTCGGGCGAACTCTCAACCGCATGGTCTCGGGTCTTGCCGATCTGGCGCGGACCAACCGGGCCGCCACCTCCGACCTGAATGCGGCGGCCGCCGAGATCCGCGCTTCCGCCCAGGAACAGGCGGCCAGTGTCGAGGAGCAGTTCGCCGCTGTGCAGGAGACCGCCGCCACCGTCGACGAGATCACCCATTCGGGCGCTCAGATCGGCAAGCGTGCCGGCGAGGTCATCGCCACCGCACAGTCGACGGCCCAGACCTCCCGCGCCGGTCTGCGCGCGGTGGCCGACACCGCGCGGGCGATGGATTCGATTCGCGAGCAGGCCGAGGCGGTGGCCGGCAACATCGTCGCCCTTTCGGAGAAGACGCAGGCGATCGGCGACATCATCACCACCGTCAACGACATCTCGGAGCGCACCCACCTCCTGGCGCTGAACGCCGCCATCGAAGCCGCGGCGGCCGGCGAGAGCGGACGCAGCTTCGCCGTCGTCGCGTCCGAGATGAAGCTCCTGGCCGATCAGGCCAAGGCGGCCACCGGACAGGTCCGCACCATCCTTGGCGAGATCCAGCGTGGCATCAATACCTCGGTGATGCTCACCGAGGAGGCGGTCAAGCGTGCCGCGACCGGTAAGGCCCGCTCCGACACGACGCAGCGGACCATCGAGGAGATCACCGCCCGGGTCGAGGAGAGCGTCCAGACCTTCCAGCAGATCGTCGCGTCGACGAACCAGCAGCAACTCGGCATCGAGCAGGTGATGGGCGCCCTGCAGAACATCCGTCAGGCGAGCCAGCAGACTGCGGCCGGCACCCGCGAGGTCGAGGCAGCCTCGGCCAACCTGACCGAACTCGCGCAAGCCCTGATGACGCTCGCCGAGCGCTACCGGCACTGATACGGCATCCGCACGAACCGAGCGGTTGTCGGGCAAGTCTCTATTGGGCAAGTCACTGTCGGGAAAGTCGCTGCCGGGTCACTCGACCCGGTGCGGTACTGGGGGCGGCTCGGATCACTCATTCGGATGGATCCGGGCGGATGGATCTGGGATGGGACGTTTTTCGCACTTCACCGGTCGTGAGAAGCCGGCGAAGCTCATCGCTCACGAATGGGTGGTCGGCTCTTCCGAAGTTTTGGGAGCCGCGCTGACTCCGAGGTGGCCCTAGGCGACGGATGGATATTCGCCAGCTTCTTCTTGCGGCATTCGAGGTCGAGCATCGCGAGCATGTCGATGCGATTCGCGCCGCCCTTGGTGGCGAGGCCAGCACGCACGCCCCCGATTGGAACGACATCTTCCGGCGGGCGCACAGCCTGAAAGGTGCGTCACGCGCCGTTGACCTGCCAGCGGTGGAGGCCGTTGCTCATCGGTTGGAGACCCTGTTCGAGCGCGTCGTCGCACAGGACGGGGGTCTGTCGCGCGCCGCCGCCGCTGCCGTGCATCTCGCCCTCGACCGGATCGAGGCTTATGTCGCCGGCCTTACCGATGGAGCCGGCCCGGACATGCCGGGCGATGCCCTCGCGGCGCTGGACGGAGCGCTCGACTCGAAGGCCGCGCTTGCGCCGGAACCAGCGCCGCCAGTACCCCCGGCCCCATCCCCTCCTCCTGTTGCCGCTGCCAAGCCCACGGCGACGGAGCCACCGGCCGAGGGGGTTCAGACCCTCCTGCGGGTCCCGGCAGACGCGGTTGAAGCCCTGACCCGGGCGACGCATGAACTTGCCAGTGCGCTTGGCGGCGAGGCCGTGCTGGCCGAAGGCCTCGCGCGGCTGGGCCGCCGTGCCAACGATCTCGCCCGCCTGATCGAGACGCAGCGCGGCAGCGTGAGGCGTCGAACCGCGGTTGCGCGCGGGGCACAGGTCCGACAGGCCGGCTCGGACGCGGAGGCGCGCGCCCTCGAGACCGGTCTTCTCGCGCTCGCTCGCGATGCTGCCGATTTGGCGCGGGTGCGCGGCGCCCTCGCTTCCTCCGTCGACGGCGCCATGGCCCGGGTTGCGGGCGAAGCCGAGCGTTTGGCGCTCGTGCCGGCTGAGACCGCTTTTGGAGGCTTTGCCCGGACCCTGCGCGATCATGCGCGCGGCGAAGAGCGCGAGATCGAAGTGACGGTCCACGGCCTCGACCTTCCCGTCGACCGAGCGATGCTTCAGGTCCTCAAGGACCCTGTTCTACACGCCCTGCGCAACGCCCTGAGCCACGGCGCCGAACCGCCCGAGACGCGCCGACGCCTCGGCAAGCCGGCCGCACTGGCGATCGGTCTCGACGTCGCGGTTCAGGGCGGCCGCCTCGTCGTTCGCGTGCAGGACGATGGGCGTGGACCCGATTTTGCCGCCATCGCCGAGACCGCCCGGCACCGAGGGCTGCTGAATGGCGGCGCCGATCCCGCGCCGGAGGCGCTTCTCGCCCTGGTGTTCGAACCCGGATTCTCCACCGCCTCCGCCGTCGATACCCTGTCCGGGCGCGGGATCGGCCTCTCGGTAGTGGCCGATGCGGTGCGCCGGCTCGGCGGTGCCGTCCGGCTCGCGCCACGCGTGCCGTTCGGTACTGAACTGACCATGACGCTGCCGCTCTCGGCTGCGCGCCGGGCGATACTTCTCGTCGAAGCAGCCGGTATCACCTACGCGATTCCAAGCGGATCGGCGGAGCGGTTGCTCCGGCTGGACCGACTCGACCTGATCTCCGTCATGGGCCGCACTGTGACACAGGTGGAGATCGAGGGACGCGCCATCAGTCTGCCGGTCCTTGATCTGAGGATCCTCCTTGGATTGGCACCCCGGTCCGACGAGACGGGGACGACACGTCCGGCGATTCTGCTCCGCGGCGGCGGGCGCCGCTGCGTGCTTGCCGTGGATGCGCTCTCGGATGTCGTGTCGCTGCGGGTGTTGCCGGCGCCCCCCATCGGCACCGATCCGCGTCTGATTTCCGGAACCGTGATCCTGGCCGGGGATAGGCCCGCCGTCGTCCTCGATGCCGACGGCCTCGTCGCACGAGCGGGTGAGGCAGGCCGCGCCGCGGCGCCGCAGCCGATAGGCCCACACGGAACGATCGCGCAGGGACCACGTTCGACGATCCTCGTCGTGGACGATTCCATCACCACGCGCACCTTGGAGAAAGGTATCTTGGAAGCCGCAGGATACCGCGTCGTCGTCTGTGTCGACGGTCAGGATGCGCTCGATCGTCTGCGGGCGGGCATCGAGCCGGTCGACCTCGTCGTCGCCGACGTGGAAATGCCACGCCTCGACGGCTTCGGCCTCCTGAAGGCGCTGCGCGCCGAGGAGGCGTTCGCGCGCCTGCCGATCATCCTGATGACCTCGCGCGGCGATGCGGAAGACGTGGCACGCGGCCTCGACCTCGGCGCGGATGCCTACCTGACGAAGCAGACCTTCGATCAGCGCAAGCTCCTCGACACCATCGGGCAATTGCTGTGAGCGGACAGGGACGGGACGGAGCGATTCAGGAGGGACGATTGGCGCGGGTGCGCGTGATGCTGGTCGAGGATTCCCTGGTGGTGCGGCAACTCCTCATCCACATCGTCGGACGGGATCCGCGCCTGGAAGTGGTGGCGGCGGTGGCGTCCGGCGAGGAAGCCCTCGCGACGATCAGCCAGGTTCGGCCGGACGTCGTCTCGATGGATATCCGTTTGCCCGGCATCGATGGTCTGGAAACCACGCGGCGGATCATGGCCGAGCATCCGACGCCCATCGTGGTGATCGCGGACTCGATCGAGGATTCATCCCTCCGCATCTCGATGAACGCCCTCAGGGCCGGTGCGCTGTCCGTGGTACAGAAGCCCGTAGCTACCACCCATGCGGGTTATGACGCGGCGGCCAGCGAGATCTGTACGCAGCTGCGCATCATGGCGGCCGTTCCGGTCATCCGGCGCCGGCCGATCGGATCGGAATGGGCCGGCCGGGCGGCCAACCCGGTGCCGATCGCCGCCGCACTCAAGGTGCCTGAATCGGCCAGTGTGCTCGCCATCGCGGCGTCCACGGGCGGTCCGCCGGCGCTGGCCCGGGTCATCGGTGCCCTGCCGGTAAATTTCCCTCTGCCGATCCTGGTGGTCCAACACATGGGGCCGGCCTTCATGGAGGGCTTCGCGTCCTGGCTGAACGGCGTCGTCGGGCTCACCGTGTCCGTGGCTCAGGAGGGTGAACGGGTGGCGCCCGGTCGTGTCTACGTTGCGCCGGGAGACCGGCATCTCGAACTCGGCGGGGGTGGTCACCTGCGCATCACCGATACCGCACCGGTCGGCGGCCAGCGCCCGGCCGCCACCGCCCTATTTCGCTCCGTTGCCCGGCACGCGGGAACGCGCGGTATCGGAGTCCTGCTGACGGGGATGGGCGAGGACGGCGCGACCGGGCTCCTCGACATGCGCCGGGCCGGTGGCCTGACCGTCGCCGAGGACGAAAGCACGGCGGTCGTATTCGGTATGCCGGCGGCCGCGATCCGCCTCTCCGCGGCCGGGAGCGTCTTGCCTCTGGACCGGATCGCCGCTCACCTCGTCCGCCTTGCGGAGGGCGGTCCGTGAACGAGACCAATCCGGCGCGCCTCCTGCTCGTTGAAGATTCCGAGACTCAGGCGTTGGAGTTGCGGCTCCTGCTCGAATCAAAGGGGTTCGTGGTCGAGCGCTGCGCCACGGCCGAAGCCGCTCTCGATCACCTGAACACCCGCCTGCCCGATCTGGTGGTGGCCGACCACCACCTTCCCGGGATGAACGGAGACGAGTTCGCCCGGCAGCTTCGACTCTCCCTGCGCACCCGCGCCCTGCCGCTCCTCATGCTCACCGGTGCCCGCGACGGGGAGCGGCAGGGCCTGGAGAGCGGCGCCGATGCCTACGTAGCGAAATCCGCCGATCGCGACCTTCTGGTGCTCCGCATCCGTGCGCTTCTGCGCGAGCGCACGGGCGGCAGCGACGGTCCGGGCATCTCCGCGTTTCGTCGGGGCCGCGTCCTCGTGGTCGACGGGAGCGCGACCTACCGGACCTTCCTGGCGGGCCTCCTCGCCCATGAGGGCCACGAGGTCGCCACCGCGGACACTCACGCCGCCGCCATGGAAGCGCTGAGCACAGAGGGGGCGGCGTTCGACTGTGTGACGATCGACCTTCTCGCCACCCGCTATGACGGCCTCGCCCTGTGCCGGGCGATCAGCGAGCATCGCAATGCCGAGCTTGCGCGCCGCGAAGCTGGAGGCCCGACTTTCCAGGTGGTCGGCATCGCCGGCACCAGCCCGGCGAAAGACTTCCTGGTCGAGGCCTTTGCGGCGGGGGCCGATGACGTCGTCTCGAAGTCCGACGGCGAGATCCTCGTTCTGCGGGTCCGCAGTCTCGTCCGCCGCAAGCTGCTCGAGGAGGACAACCGCCGGATCGCCGGAGAATTTGGTGCACGCGAGCGGGCCCTCGAACGTGCCCGCGCCGAAGCCGAGGCCGCGGAAGCGCGCGCGGCTCTCGCGGGTGCCCTGGAGCAGGCCAATGCCGATCTTGCCACGGCCAACCGCAAGCTCACCGACGCCCAGGCCAAGCTGGTCCAGGCGGCCAAGATGGCGTCCCTCGGCGAGCTGGTCGCGGGCATCGCCCACGAAATCAACAATCCGCTGGCCTTCATCCTCGCCCATCAGGGTACGGTGGAGCGCATCCTGGGTGAGGTGTCCACGGCACCCGATGCTGCCGACAATCCCCGTCGCCTGAAGAAATGCGGCGATCGCGTCGGCGCTATGCGGATGGGCCTGACCCGGATCCAGGATCTCGTCCTCAACCTGCGAAAGTTCTCGCGCTTGGACGAGGGCGAGCGGACTCTCGTGCATGTCCCTGAGGCGATCGAAACGGTCCTCGCCTTGATCCAACACAAGCTTGGCGACCGGATCGCTGTGGTGCGTGATTTCTCAGGGCGGCCGGAGATCCATTGCACGCCGGCCCTGCTCAACCAGGTGGTGATGAACATTCTTGGGAATGCCGCCGATGCCATGCCGGAGACCGGGACCATCGTCATCGAGACCCGCAGCAGCCCTGACCTTGATCTGATCCGCATCAGCGACACCGGACCGGGCATCCCTGAACCCCTGCGTGAGAAGATTTTCGAACCCTTCTTCACCACGAAACCCGTCGGTTCGGGGACGGGCCTGGGTCTCGCGATTGCCTACAGTGTCGTCCAGGCGCATAGCGGCACGCTCAGTGTTGAGGCCGCTCCCGGAGGCGGAGCCTGTTTCGTGATCGGCATTCCACGGCAGACGGGTTGAGCATGTCCCAAGGCACGATCCTCGCCGTCGACGACGAACCGGACATCCTCGTTGCCCTCGAAGACCTGTTCGAGGACACGTTCCGCGTGCTGACGACAACGAAGCCGGCGGAGGCCCTCGAAATCCTGGCCGGCAATCCGGATATCGCCGTCATCCTCTCGGATCAGCGCATGCCCGGCATGACCGGCGACGCCATGCTGGCGGAGGCACGCCGGTTCCACGATGCCCAGGCGATCCTGCTCACTGGCTACGCCGACATGAGCGCCGTGGTCGCGGCCCTGAACCAGGGTGGCATCACTGGCTATGCCACGAAGCCGTGGGACGCGAACCTCCTGCGCAATACGGTGCGGCAGGCCTTCGAGCGTCACCAACTCGCCCGGGAACTCGCAACCGAGCGCGCACTGCTGCGTGGCCTCCTCGACAATGCTCAGGATGCCATCTCCTTCAAGGATTCCGCCGGCCGCTTCATCCGTCTCAATGCCTACAAGGCGGAGAGCCTGGGCAGCGATGTCTCCGACTGCATGGGGCGAACCGAGGACGACGTGCTCGGGCAGGATGGCATCATCCAGGCTGCGGACGCAGCCGCGATTACCACTGGGGCGCCGAGCGACAGTTTGGTATCCGAAGGGGCGGTGGGAGCTGAGCGCTGGCGCCACGTCACCCGCGTGCCGATCCGTGACGCGGCTGGGGGGATCACGCATCTGGCGACGATCGAGCGGGACGTCACCGCGCAAAAGTCCCTGGAGGCACGCCTGCGCCAGTCCGACAAGATGCAGGCCTTGGGGACCCTGGCCGGCGGTATCGCGCATGATTTCAACAACCTTCTGATGGCGATCCTGGGGAGCCTCGAGCTGGTGGCGCCCAAGGTTGCGGATCAGCCGCGGGTGCAGCGCCTCGTCGGGAACGCGATGCAGGCGGCCCAGCGAGGCGCTTCCCTCACCAAACGCCTGCTCAGCTTCAGCCGATCGCGTGACTTGCGTCCCCGCTCCGTCGACGTGAACAGCCTGATCGAGGGAATGAACGATCTCCTTGCCGGCAGTCTCGGCGGCCTCGTCACCATCCAAACCACGCTCGCTCCCGAAGCGCCGGCGGCCTGTGTCGATCCCGATCAGCTCGAGCTCGCGATCCTCAACCTCTGCATCAACGCCCGCGATGCGATGCCGGAGGGCGGCCAGATTGCAATCGGCACCCGCAACCTCCGGGTAGCTGACGATCCGGACTTGGCCCCCGGGGATTACATGATGGTCGAGATCGCCGATTCAGGCAGCGGTATCGCGCCCGAAATCCTTGCGCGGGTGTGCGAGCCGTTCTTCACCACCAAAGCGGTCGGCCAAGGCACGGGCCTCGGGCTTGCGATGGTTTTCGGTCTTGCGCAGCAATCCCACGGTCGCCTGCGCATCGAGAGCGAGCCCGGTGCCGGAACCCGGGTCCAGATCACTCTGCCGCGCGTCGAAGTCGCAGGACCAGATGAGGTCCTGGCGCCCGGCCCGACAACTCCAGCGGTCCGCGGTGCCCGTATCCTCGTGGTGGATGACGACCCGGAGGTCCGGCATGTCACCGCCTCATTCCTGTCGAGCTTCGGCTATACCGAACGCGAAGCCTCCGATGGATCGACGGCCGTCTCCCTGATGGAGCAGGACGCCTTCGATCTCGTGGTGGCGGATCTCGCGATGCCGGGCATGACGGGCGTCGAGCTCGCCGAGATCGTGCGGACGCGCTGGTCCGATGTGCCGGTGCTCATCGTCACCGGCCATGCCGAGGCGATCCCGATTCCTTCGGATCTGCCTGTCCTGCGCAAGCCCTTCGAATCCGCCGAGCTCGCCGCAGAGGTCTCGCGCCTCCTCGACAGGGCGGCCTGAGCGAAGCAGAAAATCGCTCTCCGCAGCAAACCATCTGGGATGGATGACGTGGCCGTGGCAGCCGCAAGCGGCAACGAAAAAAGCGGCCCGAAGACCGCCTTTTCCTATCCAACGACGCGGACGCGTGATTTACGCGGCGTCGTCCAGAACCGGGCCGGAATCCTTGCCGCGGGCGTCGACGTCACGGTCGACGAATTCGATCACCGCGAGCGGGGCATTGTCGCCGTAGCGGAAGCCCGCCTTCATGATGCGGCAGTAGCCGCCCGGACGCGCGTTGTAGCGCGGGCCGATGACGGCGAAGAGCTTGCGAACCATGTCCTGGTCGCGGATTTGCGACATGGCGAGACGACGGGCATGCAGCGTGTCGGTCTTGCCGAGGGTGATCAGCTTCTCGATGACCGGACGCAGGTCCTTGGCCTTCGGCAGGGTGGTGACAATCTGCTCGTGCTTGATCAGCGCGGCCGACATGTTGGCGAACATCGCCTTGCGGTGTTCGGTGGTGCGGTTAAAGCGACGACCGCGAAATCCATGACGCATGATGGCTGATCCTTGGTTGATGGCCGCCGTGCCACGGTACGGCCAAGCGCCCCTCAGAATTGATCTTCGGGGCTGTTGATTCCGCGTAACCCTGCGGCGGGATTCCTTCACCCTGACGCTGACCGAACCGGGCTTGCGTCAGGCCTTGCTCATCCCGGGCTTCCCAAGGCGATCCCGGGAGGCGGATACCACAACACCGAACGGTCGAAACCATCGGCGTTCTGGTTGTCCGGGCTCTGCGGCGCAGCGCCCGGACTGACGTGCGGTGTTGCCTAGTAGTGCTCTTCGAAGCGCTTGGCGAGGTCTTCAATGTTCTCCGGCGGCCAGCCGGGGATATCCATGCCGAGGTGCAGGCCCATCGCGGCGAGCACTTCCTTGATCTCGTTCAGAGACTTGCGTCCGAAGTTCGGGGTGCGCAGCATTTCGCCCTCCGACTTCTGAATCAGATCGCCGATGTAGACGATGTTGTCGTTCTTCAAGCAGTTCGCTGAACGCACCGAAAGCTCGAGTTCATCGACCTTCTTGAGCAGGGCCGGATTGAAGGGAAGCTGCGGCGCGAGCGGCTGAGCCTCTTCCTTGCGGGGCTCCTCGAAGTTCACGAACACCTGGAGCTGGTCCTGGATGATGCGTGCGGCGTAGGCCAGCGCATCCTCCGGCGACACGGCGCCATTGGTCTCGATCGTCATCGTCAGCTTGTCCTTGTCGAGATCCTGGCCCTCGCGGGTGGTCTCGATGCGGTAGGACACCTTGGTGACGGGAGAAAACAGGGCATCCACCGGGATCAGGCCGATGGGCGCATCTTCGGGACGGTTGCGCTCGGCAGGCACGTAGCCCTTGCCGGTCGCGACCGTGAACTCCATGCGGATCTCGGCGCCATCGTCGAGGGTGCAGATCACCAGGTCCGGGTTGAGGATCTGGACGTCACCCACCGTACCGATATCACCGGCGGTGACGATGCCGGGACCCGTCTTCCGCAGGGTCAGGCGCTTGGGCGCCTCGGTCTGGGAGCGAATGGCGATGGTCTTGATGTTGAGGACGATGTCGGTGACGTCTTCACGCACGCCCGGGATCGACGAGAATTCATGCAGCACGCCGTCGATCTGCACGGAGGTCACGGCCGCGCCCTGGAGCGAAGAGAGCAGCACCCGGCGCAGCGAATTTCCGAGCGTCGTGCCGAAGCCGCGCTCCAGGGGCTCGGCAACGACGGTGGCGACCCGCTTGGGGTCGTGTCCGGTCGAGACCTGAAGCTTGTTCGGCTTGATGAGCTCTTGCCAGTTCTTCTGAATGACCACGATGCTACCTCTCGCAAGATCGGCGCGGGCCCCACACGTGGTCCGCGCGTCGCCCGTCGACACCGCGCCATCGGCGCTCGGCGGGCCTGAAACTGATGTGTCCGCGCTGAGCGCCGACAATTATTGCGCAGCGACCCAGAGTTCCGGGACGAAACGGTAACCGGCTCCATCCCGGGCAACGAAGCCCAGAGCGGGAAATTCCAGATGGGCACCTGCCACGAAGGTCCGGTCCTCAGCGACCGAATCAAGCATCCGGCGACGCACGTCGCGTGCCTGATTTTCATCGACGTCGAAGACCATACCGGCTTCCGGCTGCTTGAACTGGATCGCCGGCAGATGAACGATATCCGCCCACATCAAAAGCGACGCATTACCCGATGTGATGCGATAGCCTGTGTGTCCCGGAGTATGCCCCGGCAACGGCACAGCCTCGATTCCCGGAGAGACGCTACCGCCGGTCATCGTGCGGATGCGTTCCGCGTAGGGGGCCGTCGCCTTCCGCGCCATCTCGAAGTAGGGCTTCGCTTCCTCGGATGCCCGCGAGATAGCCCCGTCGTCGAGCCAATGTGCCGCCTCGTCGGAATGCAGCACGAGTTCCGCATTCGGGTAGGCCGCCATCCCTTCGCCGGCGAGCAGCCCGCCGGCGTGATCTGGATGCAGATGCGTGAGCAGCACCGTCTCGATCGAGGCGGGCGCCACACCCGCTGCCGCGAGAGCCGCCGGGACGCGACCGAGAGACGGTCCGCCGAAGCTGCCCATCCCCGTATCGATCAGGACCGGTTTGCGACCGGGGCCCGTGATTAGAAACGCGTTCAGCGTGATGCGAGGATCCTGCGCGCGAAAGCCGGCAGCCTGCAGGACACCGGCCTCCTCGCGTTCGATCCCGGTGACGAGATCGAGCGACCCTTGAAGGTAGCCGTCATTCATCACCGTGATCGTGAGATCACCCAAGCTCCACCGCAGCACACCCGGAAGCGGATTCTGAGCATTCGACACGCGCGTCTCCGTGACAGGCCCCAAGAGTTCGTGTTCGCTCTCGCTCAGACGCGACGGCGCTTGCGCGGGCGGCAGCCGTTATGCGGGATCGAGGTCACGTCACGAATCGAGGTCACGGTGAAGCCGGCGGCCTGCAGGGCGCGCAGAGCCGACTCGCGACCCGAACCAGGACCGGAGACCTCAACCTCGAGGGTCCGCATACCGTGCTCGGCCGCCTTGCGGGCAGCGTCTTCGGCCGCAACCTGAGCGGCATAAGGGGTCGACTTACGCGAGCCCTTGAAGCCCATCGCGCCGGCGGACGACCACGAGATGGTGTTGCCCTGGGCGTCGGTAATGGTGACCATCGTGTTGTTGAACGACGCGTTCACGTGCGCGACGCCCGAGACGATGTTCTTACGTTCGCGCCGACGAACGCGGGTGGTTTCCTTGGCCATGTGTTCTCTCGTCCTTCAGGCGCGCCCGTGATTCCAGGCGCTCGGGAGTCTTCTGATCTCAGGCAAGGGAGCACTGGATGAACGATCCAGGCCCACCGTGCCGCCACGTGGTTCCCGATAACGGGATCCGCGACGCAACAGTGGCGGGCCGGACGAAGCCGACCTGCCAATCTCGAATGATTACTTCTTCTTGCCGGCGATCGGCTTCGACTTACCCTTGCGGGTACGCGCGTTGGTATGCGTGCGCTGGCCGCGGACGGGCAGGTTACGGCGATGGCGCAGGCCGCGGTAACATCCGAGATCCATCAGGCGCTTGATGTTCATCGACACTTCACGACGCAGATCGCCCTCGACGATGTAGTCGCGGTCGATGGTCTCACGGATCGAGAGCACTTCGGCGTCGGTCAGCTGGTTGACGCGGCGCTCGGCCGGGATACCGACCTTGCCGGTGATCTCCTCGGCTTTCTTGGGGCCGATGCCGTGGATGTACTGAAGCGCGATGACAACGCGCTTGTTGGTCGGGATGTTGACGCCGGCGATACGAGCCAAGGGAACTCTCCATAAGGCACCGGGCGAAGGCTCGGGCCAAAGTGTGACGCGCGTCCGGTGGAGACCGGCCCATGCACGCCGTCCAAAACGAAAAATCGGCCCGCATCAGCCCCTCAATGAGGCGATCCGAACCCACTTTCGCTGAACGAAGACCGGCCCACTAGCGCGGACCAGAGAATATGTCAATCCGAGCAGCGGGCGAAATCGAAGACGCCACCGGCACCTGTTCAGGACGCGGCGGTGGCCGACTGAGGATCGAGGATCGCGACGAGATCCTCGGTTACGGCATCGACCGCCTTCATGCCATCGATCGTCTGCAGCAGACCGGTACCGGCGTAATAATCGGAAAGCGGCGCAGTCTGTTTCCGATACGCATCGAGGCGCGTCTTGAACACCTCCGGCGTGTCATCCTTACGGACGGGCTGGCCGCGCGCCGCAGTCTCCTCGGCACGCCGGGCGATACGGCCGACCAGGGCATTCTCATCGACAGCGAACTCGATGACGGTATCCAGGGCGATGCCCTTCTCGGACAGCATGGCATCGAGGGCCCTTGCCTGTTCCACGGTGCGCGGAAAGCCATCGAGGATGAAGCCGCGCTTGGCGTCGGCCTCCTCGATCCGGTCTGAGACGATCCCGACCACAATCGCGTCCGAGACCAGTCCACCCGACTCCATCACGCTCTTCGCCTGCAGACCGACCGGGGTTCCTGCCGAAACCGCCGCCCGCAACATGTCGCCGGTCGATAGTTGTGGGATGCCGTACCGTGCAACGATCCGCTCAGACTGCGTCCCCTTCCCCGCGCCGGGGGGCCCAAGCAGGATGATGCGCATGGTGTCGTTTCCTCAGTACGTTTTGTCTTGATCGCTCGGCAGTCCGGCCCGGGCAAGCCGGTAGTCTAGCAACGGGCGCGGCAGCCAGAAAACCACCGCAGCCGTCATGTCAGCGACGGCGCGATGCGCCACGCAGTTTGGCCTTCTTGACCAAGCCCTCGTACTGATGCGCCATCAGATGACCGTGGATCTGCGCCACCGTATCCATGGTCACAGAGACGACGATCAGAAGCGAGGTCCCGCCAAAGCCAATGCTGGCCGAGGAGTAGGAGGCCAGAATCTCCGGCACCAGGCACACGAAGGTCAGGTACAGGGCGCCGATTAGGGTAATCCGCGTCAGAACCTTGTCGATGAACGCAGCCGTGCGCTCACCGGGCCGGATGCCGGGGATGAATCCTCCCTGCTTCTTCAGATTGTCCGCGGTTTCCTCGGGGTTGAACACCACCGCGGTATAGAAGAACGCGAAGAAGATGATCAGCGCCGCATAGAGGACCATGTAGAGGGGCCGGCCATGCCCAATATAGGTCGTGATCGTCGCCAGGATACCGGTGCCGCCATTGTTGGCCGAGAAGCTCGCGACAGTCGCGGGAAGCAGCAGCAACGATGAGGCGAAGATCGGCGGAATGACACCGGCGGTGTTGAGCTTCAAGGGCAGGAACGAGGTCTGACCCTCGTACATCCGATTGCCGACTTGCCGCTTCGGGTAGTTGATCAATAGGCGGCGCTGAGCACGCTCCATGAACACGATGAAGTAGACCAGCGCGATCGCCGCGACGCCCATGCCGAGAATCACCGCGGAGGACAGCGCACCGGTTCGGCTGAGCTCGAGAGCGCCCACGATGGCGACCGGCAGGTGTGCGACGATGCCGGCGAAGATGATCAGGGACGAACCGTTGCCGATGCCACGCGAGGTGATCTGCTCACCGATCCACATCAGGAAGAGCGTACCTCCCGTCAGCGTGATCACCGTCGACAGGATGAAGAACGGACCTGGGTCGATCGCCGCACTCGAGCTCTGCAAGCCGAAGGCGATCCCCCACGATTGAACGAGCGCCAGCACCACCGTGAGATAGCGTGTGTACTGGTTGATGACCTTGCGGCCCGACTCGCCTTCCTTCTTCAGCGATTCCAGGCTCGGGATCACCGAGGTCAGGAGCTGGATAATGATCGAGGCGGAGATGTAGGGCATGATGTTGAGCGCGAAGATCGCCATGCGCTCGACCGCACCGCCCGAAAACATGTTGAACAGGCCGAGCACGCCGCCCGCCTGCTGCTGGAAGTTCCGCGCGAACTGCTCCGGATCGATCCCAGGGATCGGGATGTAGGTGCCCAGACGGAAGACGATGAGCGCACCCAGCGTGAACCAGATGCGCTTCTTAAGCTCATCGGCCTTGGCGATGGCCCCGAAGTTGAGGTTCGCGGCAAGCTGCTCGGCGGCTGAGGCCATGACACCGTTTCCTGAGATGGGTCATACGGGAGCTGCGGATCGTCTCAGACGAGACGCTCACGCTCCCCGATAAAACGGGAACGGCGGCCACGCGCGAGGTCGCACGGGCCGCCGCTCAGAGCATCGACTTAAAGTCAGACTCAGGGCTACGCAACCACGCGGGCGGGCTTGCCGCGCGTGGACACACCGTCGCCGTAGGTCACGGTGACCGCACCGCCGGCCTTCTCGACACCCTCGATCGCCGACTTCGACGCGCGGGTGACCTCGAAGGTCAGCTTGGTGGTCAGCTCACCGACGCCGAGCAGCTTCACGCCGTCACGGGCACGAGCGCAGATACCGGCGGCGATCAGGGTCTCGACGGTGACGGTGGCGCCCGCCTCGATCCGGCCGGCATCGACAGCCTGCTGGACGCGGCCGAGGTTCACCTCGTTCAGGTCCGTCGAGTACAGATTGTTGAAGCCGCGCTTCGGCAGACGACGATGCAACGGCATCTGGCCGCCCTCGAAGCCCTTGATGGAAACGCCGGTCCGGGCCTTCTGACCCTTCACGCCGCGTCCCGCGGTCTTGCCCTTGCCGGAGCCGATGCCCCGACCGACGCGCATCCGGTTCTTGGTGGCGCCGTCGTTGTCGCGGAGTTCGTTGAGTTTCATGATGCCCTCCCTCAGGCCGCGTCGCTGACGACGCGCACGAGGTGCTGCACCTTGCGGATCATGCCGCGCACGGAGGGGGTATCCTCCAGCTCGGAAACCCGGTGCAGCTTGTTCAGCTTCAGGCCGATCAGCGTCGCGCGCTGGTCACCTTCGCGGCGAATGGGCGAGCCGATCTGCTCAACCCGGAGAGTCTTCTGTGCCATCGGACCCTCCCCTTACGCTACGGCTGCTTCGGACATGTCGGACGGATCGGCATCACGGCGACGAGCCTGAAGGGCCGACACCTTGAGACCGCGACGGGCCGCGACCGAACGCGGGCTGTCTTCATTCTTGAGCGCCTCGAAGGTCGCACGCACCAAGTTGTAGGGGTTCGATGAACCAAGGCTCTTCGCCACCACGTCCTGCATGCCCAGCGTCTCGAACACGGCGCGCATCGGACCACCCGCGATGATGCCGGTACCCTGGGGGGCAGCGCGGAGAATCACCTTGCCGGCGCCATGACGACCATAGACGTCGTGATGCAGCGTACGACCCTCGCGCAGTGCGACACGGACGAGACCGCGCTTGGCAGCTTCCGTGGCCTTGCGAATTGCTTCTGGCACTTCGCGCGCCTTGCCGTGGCCGAAGCCGACGCGGCCCTTCTGGTCGCCGACGACGACGAGCGCCGCAAAGCCGAACCGACGGCCGCCCTTCACCACCTTGGCGACACGGTTGATGTGGACGAGCTTGTCCACGAACTCGCTGTCGCGCTCCTCGCGCTCGTCGCGACGGCCGCGGCCCCCGCCTTCACGTTCACGTGCCATTCTGTATATCCATCTCACTGGCGCGGGTGGCGGACCCGCTCGCTTGAATCGTCTGGAACGGAGAGCGGCCGAAGCCGCCCTCCTCCGCCAATCTTAGAACTCGAGGCCGCCCTCACGGGCGGCGTCGGCGAGCGCCTTGACGCGCCCGTGATAGAGGTAGCCCGAGCGATCGAAGATCACCTGGGTGACGCCCGCAGCCTTGGCCCGCTCGGCAACGAGCTTGCCAACTGCCTGCGCGGCGGAAACGTCGGCACCGGTCTTGAGGCCGGTGCGGAGATCCTTGTCGAGGCTCGAAGCCGAAGCGAGGGTCTTGCCCGCCGCGTCGTCGATGACCTGAACGTAGATCTGCTTGGATGAACGGAACACCGAAAGCCGGGGCCGCCCATTGGCCGCCGCCCGCAGCGCGCGGCGCACACGCGCCTTGCGGCGGTCGAGTGCATCGAATTTGCGTGACATGTTGGCCGGCCCTTACTTCTTCTTGCCTTCCTTGCGGAAGATGAACTCGCCCGCGTACTTCACGCCCTTGCCCTTGTAGGGCTCAGGGCCGCGATAGTCGCGGATCTCGGCTGCCACCTGTCCGACCACCTGCCGGTCGATGCCGGTGATGACGATTTCGGTGGGCTTCGGCACCGCGATCGTGATCCCCGCGGGGATCTCGTACTCGATGTCGTGGCTGTAACCGAGCGAGAGCTTCAATGCCTTGCCGGCCATCGCGGCGCGGTAACCCACGCCGGTGATCTCGAGCTTCTTCTCGAAACCCTTGGAGACGCCCTCGACGAGGTTCGCCACCTGAGCTCTGGAGGTCCCCCACAGCGAGCGGGCCTCCTTCGTCTGGTTCCGGGGCTGCACCGAAACGGCGCCGTCCTCGAACTTCACGTCGACCACGCTGGGAACGACGTACTGGAGCTCGCCCTTGGAGCCCTTCATCTTAACCGTCTGACCGGTCACCGTGGCCGTCACACCGGACGGGACGGGAACGGGCTTCTTGCCTACGCGAGACATCGCCTTATTCCTCCAAGTCCGAGATCAGAACACCTTGCAGAGCACTTCACCGCCGACGTTGCGCTCGCGCGCCTCGTGGTCGGCCATGACGCCCTGCGGGGTGGACACGATGGTGACGCCGAGACCGTCGGCGACGCGCGGCAGCTCGCCAACCGACGAGTAGACACGGCGGCCGGGCTTCGACACGCGCTGGATCGAGCGGATGACGGGCTGGCCGTCGTAGTACTTCAGCTCGATCGCGAACTCGGTACGGCCGTTGCCGTAATCCGTGGTCGCGTAGTCGCGGATGTAGCCCTCGGACTTAAGGACGTCGAGCACGCTGGCGCGCAGACGCGAACCAGGCGTCTGGACGACGTTGCGGCGGCGCTGCTGACCATTGCGAATGCGGGTGAGCATATCACCCACGGGATCGTTGACCATGGTGGTTGCTCCTTACCAGCTCGACTTGACGAGACCGGGGATCAGACCCTGGTTGCCGAGTTCGCGCAGCGCGATGCGCGAGATGCCCATCTTGCGATAGAAGGCACGCGGCCGGCCGGTCATGCCGCAACGGTTGCGGATGCGGGTGGGGGACGAGTTGCGGGGCAGTTCCGCGAGCTTCAGGCGCGCTTCGAACCGCTCCTCCATCTCGAGGGACTCGTCATTCGCCGTGGCAAGCAGCGCCTTGCGCTTGGGAGCATAGAGCTTCACCAACGCTTCGCGGTGCTTGTTCTTCTCGATCGAGCTTTTCTTTGCCATTTCTCTCTCCGGTGTCCGCGTCTGAGACCCTAGCGGGGGCTCACTGCCGGAACGGGAATCGGAACTGCGTGAGGAGCGCGCGCGCCTCAGCATCGGTACGGGCCGTCGTCTGGATGACGATGTCCATGCCCCAGGTGGCCTCGGCCTTGTCGTACGAGATCTCCGGGAACACGAGGTGCTCTTTCAGACCGAGGGCATAGTTGCCGTTGCCGTCGAAAGAGCGCGGGTTCAGGCCGCGGAAGTCGCGAACGCGCGGGAGAGCGATCGTGATCAGCCGATCCATGAACTCGTACATGCGCTGCTTGCGCAGCGTCACCTTGCAGCCGATCGGCATCCCCTCACGGACCTTGAAGGTCGCGATGGCCTTACGGGCCTTGGTGATGACCGGCTTCTGGCCGGCGATGAGGGCCAGATCGCCGGCGGCAACCGAAGCCTTCTTGGAGTCCGCGGTCGACTCACCGACACCCATGTTGATCACGATCTTCTCGATGACCGGAACCTGCATGGGGTTCTTGTAGCCGAACTCTTCGATCAGCTTCTGGCGCACCACTTCGTCGTAGTGCTTGCGCAGGCGCGGGGTGTACCCGTCAGTGTTCTTCTCAGCCATCGATCAGATCCCCCGAGCGCTTGGCGAACCGGACTTTGCGGCCGTCGTCGAGAATGCGGAAACCAACGCGCGTGGGCTGACCATCCTTGGGGTCGGCGACGGCGATGTTGGACAGGTGAATCGCAGCTTCCTTGGAGACGATGCCGCCTTCCTGGTTCTGCGTCTGCTTCTGGTGCTTCTTGACCAGGTTGATGCCGCGAACGAGCGCGCGATCTTCCTTGGGGAGCACCTGGATGACCTCGCCGGAACGACCCTTGTCGCGACCGGTGAGGACGACGACCTTGTCGCCTTTCTTGACCTTAGCGGCCATTACAGCACCTCCGGCGCGAGCGAGATGATCTTCATGTGGTTGCGGGCGCGCAGCTCGCGCGGAACCGGTCCGAAGATACGGGTGCCGATCGGCTCCTTCTGGTTGTTGATCAGAACGGCAGCGTTCTTATCGAAGCGAATCACCGACCCATCGGGACGCTTCACTTCCTTCGCCGTGCGAACGACGACCGCCTTCATGACGTCGCCCTTCTTCACGCGGCCCCGGGGAATTGCTTCCTTGACGGAGACCACGATGATGTCGCCGACACCGGCGTATTTACGCTTCGACCCGCCCAGAACCTTGATGCACATCACGCGGCGCGCACCAGAGTTGTCGGCGACGTCCAGATTCGTCTGCATCTGGATCACGGGCAGTGACCTTTCCTTGTTTCAGGCGGGTTTCCGCACGCGGACGGTATTGTCCGGCGGACGACGCCTGATGGGGATCTGATGTCCCCGGCTCATATGAAGCACCGCGCTATCGGTGTCCGTAGACCCCGGCGCGGTCGCCGCGTACGAAGGGTGCGAACACCCCTCTCACCTGTCGCGAAGGCATGGCCATTACACCGGCAGGCCAAATCACGCAAGGTGTATTTCCGTAACCGGCGGTACAGCCGGGAACCATCGGGCACAGCCTCAGCCGATCCAGAATCGGCCGCGAAAACGAAAAAGCGGGCGCAGGGATCTGCGCCCGCTTCGACGTCGATGCATCTCGGTCAGGCCTAAGCCGGAGCCACCTCGTTGGCGGGAGCACCCTCGACGAGCTTCCAAGTTTTGGTCTTGGAGAACGGACGGCACTCCTCGATCGACACGGTCTGGCCGACCTTGGCGATGTTAGTCTCATCGTGAGCGTGGTAGTTCTTCGAACGACGGACGGTCTTCTTCATCACCGGGTGGGTGAAGCGACGCTCCACCTTAACGACGATGGTCTTCTCGCCCTTGTCGCTGACAACGACACCCTGCAATACGCGCTTCGGCATGATGTACTCCTCAGGCCTGCGCGGACTTCAGCGTCTTCTGACGCTGGAGCGTGCGAACGCGGGCGATATCGCGGCGGACTTCGCGGACACGCGCGACGTTCTCGAGCTGACCGGTGGCACCCTGGAAGCGCAGATTGAACTGCTCTTTCTTCAGGTTCAGCAACTCATCGTTCAGCTGATCGGGCGACAAGGCGGCCAGATCCGACTGTCTTTGCGACGACTTCATGATCCCCTCCCTCAATCAGCGATGCGCTGGACGACGCGCGTGCGGATGGGAAGTTTCGCTGCGCCGAGGCGCAAGGCCTCCTTCGCAACGTCCTCGGCCACGCCGTCGACTTCGAACATGATCCGTCCGGGATGCACACGAGCAGCCCAGAACTCTGGAGCGCCCTTACCAGAGCCCATGCGGACTTCGGTGGGCTTGGCAGTGACCGGAACGTCCGGGAAGATCCGGATCCAGACGCGGCCCTGGCGCTTCATCTCGCGGGTGATCGCGCGGCGAGCCGCCTCGATCTGACGCGCGGTGATGCGCTCGGGCTCGATGGCCTTCAGGCCAAACGTCCCGAAGTTGAGGTCGAAACCGCCCTTGGCCGCACCGTGAATGCGACCCTTGAACTGCTTACGAAACCTGGTCTTCTTGGGTTGCAACATGGCAGCCTCTCAACACCTTTCTGGGTGACGGGGTCACGAACACGCCGTCAGGCGTGCTCGCGCCGGCCGCGCTCGCGGCCACCCTCACCATCGCGCTCGCGACGGCCGCCCGAACGGCCACCCTCTTCCTGCGCCTTCTTATCCTGTGCCATCGGGTCGTGCTCAAGGATTTCGCCCTTGAACACCCAAACCTTGATCCCGCACGTCCCGTAGGTTGTGAAGGCGGTCGCGACGCCATAGTCGACATCGGCGCGGAGCGTGTGCAGCGGGACGCGTCCCTCGCGATACCATTCCTGGCGAGCGATCTCGGCGCCGCCGAGACGGCCCGAGCAGTTGATCCGGATGCCCTCGGCGCCGAGACGCATCGCCGACTGAACAGCGCGCTTCATAGCACGACGGAAAGCGACGCGGCGCTCGAGCTGCTGAGCGATCGAGTCGGCCACCAGCGTGGCGTCGACTTCGGGCTTACGCACCTCGACGATATTGATCGTCACCTCGGCCTTGGTCAGCGTACCGACCAGCTTGCGCAACTTCTCGATATCCGCACCCTTCTTGCCGATGACCACGCCCGGACGACCCGAGTGAATGGTGACACGGCACTTCCGGTGCGGACGCTCGATGACGATCTTCGATACTGCAGCCTGCTTGAGCTGCTTCATGAGGGCGGCGCGGATCGCGACGTCCTCGTGCATGAGCTTCGCATATTCACCCTTCTGGGCGAACCAGCGGGAATCCCAGGTCCGGTTGATACCGAGCCGGAGACCGATCGGATTGACTTTCTGGCCCATCAGGTCCTCCTCACGCCGCTTCGGCGGTCGGGACTTCGCGCACCACGATGGTGAGGTTCGCGAAGGGCTTCAGGATACGGGCGCCGCGGCCACGCGCCCGGGCGTGGAACCGCTTCAGCACGAGGGCTTTGCCAACGAACGCCTGGGTGACGACGAGATCGTCGACGTCCAGGTTGTGATTGTTCTCAGCATTGGCGATCGCGCTCTCGAGGCACTTCTTGACCTCGCGGGCGATCCGCTTGCGGGAGAATTCAAGATCGGCGAGTGCCGAATCGACCTTCTTGCCGCGAATGAGCTGCGCGACGAGATTGAGCTTCTGAGGGCTGACGCGCAGCATGCGCGCGACGGCCTGAGCCTCGTTCTCGGGGAGCGCGCGGGGAGTGGCGGGCTTACCCATGATCAGCGCCTCTTCGACTTCTTGTCGGCTGCGTGACCGTGGAAGGTTCGGGTCGGCGAGAACTCACCGAACTTGTGGCCGACCATTTCCTCGGAGACGTAGACCGGGATGTGCTTCTGCCCGTTGTGCACACCGAAGGTGAGGCCAACGAACTGCGGCAGGATCGTGGAGCGGCGGCTCCAGATCTTGATGACTTCGTTACGGCTGGAACCGCGAGCGGCTTCAGCCTTCTTGAGGAGGTAGCCGTCGATGAACGGCCCCTTCCAGAGCGAGCGTGCCATGGGCGTTACTTCTTACGGTTATGACGGCTGGACAGGATGAAGACGTCGGTCCGCTTGTTCGAGCGGGTCTTCTTCCCCTTCGTGGGAACGCCCCAGGGCGTGACCGGGTTACGGCCGCCGGAAGTGCGTCCCTCGCCGCCGCCGTGCGGGTGGTCGACCGGGTTCATGGCAACGCCGCGAACGTGCGGGCGCTTGCCGAGCCAGCGGTTGCGGCCGGCCTTGCCGAGCGAGATGTTCATGTGGTCCGGGTTCGAAACCGCGCCGACGCTGGCGAAGCACTGACCATGCACCAAGCGCTGCTCGCCGGAATTCAGACGAAGCGTCACGTAGCCCTGATCGCGACCCACGATCTGGGCGTAGTTGCCGGCTGAGCGGGCGATTGCGCCGCCCTTGCCGATCTTCAGCTCCACGTTGTGGACGATCGTGCCCACCGGCATGTTGCCGACCGGACCGGCATTGCCGGGCTTGATGTCGACCTGTTCGGCCGCGATCACCTTATCGCCGGGCGACAAACGCTGCGGAGCCAAGATGTAGCTCTGCGTGCCATCGGGGAAGGCGATCAGCGCGATGAACGCCGTGCGGTTCGGATCGTATTCGATCCGCTCGACGGTGGCGGACACGCCCATCTGCTCGCGACGCTTGAAATCCACGTTGCGGAGCGTGCGCTTGTGACCGCCGCCGCGAAAGCGAACCGTGATGCGGCCGAGGTTGTTGCGGCCGCCGGACGACGACTTGCCCTCGGTGAGCTTCTTGACCGGCTTGCCCTTGTAGAGCTCACGGCGGTCGACGAGCACGAGCTGGCGAAGGCTCGGCGTGACCGGTTTGAATGTCTTCAAGGCCATCGGTGGTAATCCTTAACCCGACTTGTCTCAGAGGCCGGTCGTGACGTCGATCGTCTCACCCTCGGCGAGGGTCACGATCGCTTTCTTCACGTCCGAGCGCTGTCCGCGAAGCCCGCGGAAAATCTTCTTCTTGCCCTTAGTCACGAGCGTGTTCACGCCCGTGACCTTGACGTCGAACAGCTTCTCGACCGCTTCCTTGATCTGCGGCTTCGTCGCCTTCGGGGCTACCCGGAACACGACCTTGTTCTGTTCGGTGAGGTTCGTCGCCTTCTCGGTGATGACCGGGGAGACGATGATGTCGTAGTGGCGCGGATCGGCACTCATTGAAAACGCGCCTCCAGCGCATAGATCGCTGCGCGGGTCAGCACGAGCTTCTCGCGACGCAGGATGTCGTAGACGTTGATGCCCTGGACCGGAAGCACGTCGATCTGCGGAATGTTCCGGGCGGCGCGGGCAAAGTTCACATCGACCTCGGCACCGCCGATGATCAGAGCGCTGGACAGCCCCATCTTCTCGAAACGCTCGACCAGCGCTTTGGTCTTACCCTCGGCCAGCTTTACGTCGTCGATGATGATGAGGGTGGAATCCTTCACCTTTGCCGAGAGGGCATGCTTGAGAGCGAGAGCACGGACCTTCTTCGGCAGGTCGTGTGCGTGGCTGCGAACAACCGGTCCAAAAGCGCGTCCACCACCGCGGAACTGCGGAGCCGACGCCGCGCCGTGACGTGCGTTACCCGTACCCTTCTGCTTGTACAGCTTCTTGCGGGTGCGGTTCACGTCGGACCGGTTCTTCACCGCGTGGGTGCCGGCCTGACGCTTGGCGAGCTGCCAACGCACCATGCGCTGGAGCAGGTCGACGCGGGGCTCGAGACCGAAGATGGTCTCGTTGAGGTCGACCGATCCGGCACCTTCGCCGTCGAGCGTGGTGATATCGATCTGCATCACGCGTTCTCCTCGGAAGCGGGAGCCTCGGGAGCCGGTGCCTCGGTCGCGGGAGCCGAAGCGCCCAGCTCACGGAACTTACCAGGCTGCGGAACGTCCGCGGGGAGCTTACGCTTCACCGCGTCGCGGATCTGAATCCAACCGCCGGCGACACCGGGGACGGCGCCCTCGACGAGGATGAGGCCACGCTCAGGATCCGTGCGCACGACACGCAGGTTCTGGGTGGTGACCCGATCGACGCCCATATGACCGGGCATCTTCTTGTTCTTGAACGTCTTGCCCGGATCCTGGCGGCCACCGGTCGAGCCGATCGAACGGTGCGAGATGGACACGCCGTGGGTGGCGCGAAGGCCGCCGAAGTTCCAGCGCTTCATACCGCCGGCGAAGCCCTTACCCGTGGTCGTACCCGTCACATCGACGAACTGGCCCGGAATGAAGTGGTCGGCGGTGATCTCGGCGCCTACCGGGATCAGCTTGTCCTCGGACACGCGGAACTCGGCAAGCTTCTGCTTGGGCTCGACCTTGGCGACTGCGAACCGGCCGCGCTCGGCAGCCGACACGTTCTTCACCTTGGCCTTGCCTACGCCAACCTGAAGGGCGACGTAGCCATTCTTCTCGACGGTACGGTGGGCAACCACTTGGCATTGATCGATTTTGAGCACTGTGACGGGGACATGTTCGCCTGCATCCGTAAAGATGCGGGTCATGCCGACCTTCTGTGCGATGACGCCTGAGCGCATAGGTGTCTCCCTCGCGCGATTCTACGGTAAGCTCTAAATCCCGGCGGGACTTAGAGCTTGATCTCCACGTCCACGCCGGCGGCGAGGTCGAGCTTCATCAGCGCGTCCACGGTCTGCGGCGTCGGATCGACAATATCGAGGACGCGCTTGTGGGTGCGCATCTCGAACTGCTCGCGCGACTTCTTGTCGATATGCGGCGAGCGGTTGACGGTGAACTTCTCGATATGCGTCGGCAGCGGTATGGGACCACGGATGGTGGCGCCGGTGCGCTTGGCCGTCGAGACGATCTCGCGGGTCGACGCATCGAGGATGCGATGGTCGAACGCCTTGAGGCGGATACGAATATTCTGACCGTTCATGACCTGAAACCTTGGCGGGGCGATGTGGGGCGGGCGCGAGGACCCGCCCCTCAATCGTTCCCTGCAGACGTGACCGTTGAGGCGGACGATTACTCGTTGATGGCGGCGACGACGCCGGCGCCGACGGTGCGTCCGCCTTCACGGATGGCGAAGCGCAGCTTCTCTTCCATGGCCACCGGCACGATCAGGGTGACGTCCATGGTCACGCTGTCGCCCGGCATCACGGCCTCGGTGACGAGGCCGATGCGGGCGCGCTCGGCTACTCGTTGATGGCGGCGACGACGCCGGCGCCGACGGTGCGTCCGCCTTCACGGATGGCGAAGCGCAGCTTCTCTTCCATGGCCACCGGCACGATCAGGGTGACGTCCATGGTCACGCTGTCGCCCGGCATCACCATCTCGGTGCCCTCGGGCAGCACGCACACGCCGGTCACGTCCGTGGTGCGGAAGTAGAATTGCGGGCGGTAGTTGGTGAAGAACGGCGTGTGACGGCCACCCTCTTCCTTGGTGAGGATGTAGGCCTCGGCCTTGAACTTGGTGTGGGGCTTGACCGAGCCGGGCTTGCACACGACCTGGCCGCGCTCCACGTCCTCGCGCTTGGTGCCGCGCAGCAGCACGCCGACGTTGTCGCCCGCCTGACCCTGGTCGAGCAGCTTGCGGAACATCTCGACGCCCGTGACCGTCGTGGTCTGGGTGTCGCGGATGCCCACGATCTCCACCGTCTCGCCGACCTTGACGATGCCGCGCTCGACGCGACCCGTCACCACCGTGCCGCGACCCGAGATCGAGAACACGTCCTCGATCGGCATCAGGAACGGCTTGTCGATCGGACGCTCCGGCTGCGGGATGTAGGCATCCACCGACGCCATCAGCGCCAGCACCGCGTCGTGGCCGACGGCCTTGTCGCCGTTGTCCAGGGCGACCTTGGCCGAGCCCTTGGTGATCGGGATGTCGTCGCCGGGGAAGTCGTACTTGGAGAGGAGCTCGCGCACCTCCATCTCGACGAGCTCGAGGAGCTCGGCGTCGTCGACCAGGTCGACCTTGTTGAGGAACACCACCAGGGCCGGCACGCCGACCTGACGGGCGAGCAGGATGTGCTCGCGGGTCTGCGGCATCGGGCCGTCGGCCGCCGACACCACCAGGATTGCGCCGTCCATCTGCGCCGCACCCGTGATCATGTTCTTCACGTAGTCGGCGTGGCCCGGGCAGTCGACGTGGGCGTAGTGACGGTTGGCCGTCTCGTACTCCACGTGCGCCGTCGAGATCGTGATCCCGCGCGCCTTCTCCTCGGGAGCCTTGTCGATCTGGTCGTAGGCCGTGAACGTCGCACCGCCCGACTCCGCCAGTTGCAGTGCGGCTTCGTACGCGCGAATTTCTCTTTGGCCATGATAGCCTCCGTCTGATCTGATGTTGCGTCTGAAGGGGTGCGGGAGGCGCTCCTGTGGGAGCGCCGCCGGCTTTAGGCGTACTTGGCGACGACCTTCTCGGCCTCGCCGCGCGGCACCTCTTCGTAATGGTCGAACTGCATCGTGAAGTTGGCGCGGCCTTGAGAGAAGGACCGGAGCTGGTTCACATAGCCGAACATGTTGGCGAGCGGCACCATCGCGTTGATGACGTTCGCATTGCCGCGCATGTCCTGGCCCTGGATCTGGCCGCGGCGGGAATTGAGGTCGCCGATGACCGAACCCGTATATTCTTCCGGCGAGACGACCTCGACCTTCATCACCGGCTCGAGGAGCACTGATCCGCCCTTCTGGAGGGCTTCACGAAGCGCCGCGCGGGACGCGATTTCGAAGGCGAGAGCCGACGAGTCGACGTCGTGGTAGGCGCCATCGATCAGTTCGACCTTGATATCGACGACCGGGAAGCCCGCCAGGATGCCAGCACCGAGAACCGAATTAAGGCCCTTCTCGACGCCCGGGATATATTCCTTCGGCACAGTACCGCCGATGATCTTCGAGGAGAATTCGAAGCCCTTGCCGGGCTCGTTCGGCTCGACAATGAACTTCACCCGAGCAAACTGACCGGTACCGCCGGTCTGCTTCTTATGGGTGTAGTCGATCTCGGTGCGCTTCGTGAGCTTTTCACGATAGGCCACCTGCGGCTGACCGATATTTGCATCGACCATATAGGTGCGGCGCAGGATATCGACCTTGATGTCGAGGTGAAGCTCGCCCATCCCGCGAAGGATGGTCTGGCCGGATTCCTGGTCCGTGGAGACCCGGAACGACGGATCCTCGGCTGCCAGCTTGGCAAGCGCGATGCCGAGTTTCTCCTGATCGGCCTTGGACTTCGGCTCGACCGCGATCTCGATGACGGGCTCCGGAAACTCCATCTTCTCGAGGATGACGGCGTCCTTCGGATCGCACAGGGTATCGCCCGTACGGGTTTCTTTGAGACCGGCCAGGGCCACGATGTCACCCGTGAAGGCCTCCTTCACGTCCTCGCGATTGTTGGCGTGCATGAGAAGCATGCGACCGACGCGCTCTTTCTTGTCGCGCGACGAGTTGATGACGTTGGCGCCCGACTCGATCTTTCCTGAGTAGACGCGGCAGAACGTGATCGTGCCGACGTGCGGATCGTCCATGATCTTGAAGGCGAGCATGGAGAAGGGATCGCTATCCGACGGATGGCGGACGATCTCTTCCTCGGTCTTGAAGTCGAGGCCCTTGATCTCGCCACGGTCTGCAGGAGACGGCAGGTAATCGACAACGGCATCGAGCAGGGGCTGGACGCCCTTGTTCTTGAACGCCGAACCGCACAGCACAGGGTGGAAGGCACGACGCTGGACGGCCGTACGGACGAGGCGATGCATCGTCTCGGCATCCGGCTCGACACCGTCGAGATAGGCCGCCATGGCGTCATCATCCATTTCCACACAAGCTTCGACCAGCTTGATGCGGTACTCAGCGGCCTGATCAGCGAGATCGGCTGGAATTTCCGCTTCTGAGAAATCGGCGCCCAGCTTCTCGGACGTCCAGACGATGGCCTTCATCTTGATCAGGTCGATGACGCCCTTGAAGGTCGTCTCGGCGCCGATCGGAAGCTGCAGACACACCGGCTTGCCAGCGACGCGGTCGATGATGTCGGCGACACACTTGAAGAAGTCGGCGCCGATCTTGTCCATCTTGTTGACGAACACGACGCGCGGCACGTCGTACTTGTCGGCCTGACGCCAGACGGTCTCGGTCTGGGGCTCCACGCCCTGGTTGCCATCGAGAACGCAGACGGCACCGTCGAGGACGCGAAGCGAGCGCTCCACCTCGATGGTGAAATCAACGTGGCCGGGGGTGTCGATGATGTTCAGGCGCTTGTCGCGCCAGAAGCAGGTAGTAGCAGCCGAGGTGATCGTGATGCCACGCTCCTGCTCCTGCGTCATCCAATCCATCGTCGCGGCGCCGTCATGGACTTCGCCGATCTTATGGGACTTGCCGGTGTAATACAGGATCCGCTCGGTGGTCGTGGTCTTGCCAGCATCAATGTGAGCCATGATGCCGAAATTGCGGTAGTCCTCGATCGCGTGCGTGCGGGGCATCGGATTGCTCCTGAAAGGGTCCGGGTCCGCTTACCAGCGGTAGTGCGAGAAGGCGCGGTTGGCTTCAGCCATCCGGTGCGTATCTTCACGCTTCTTGACGGCGTTGCCGCGATTGTTGGCGGCATCGAGAAGCTCGGCCGACAGCCGCTCGACCATGGTCCGATCGTTCCGGCCGCGGGCGGCCTGGATCAGCCAACGGATGGCGAGTGCCTGGCGGCGCTCGGTGCGCACCTCGACGGGGACTTGGTAGGTTGCACCGCCAACGCGGCGGGAGCGGACTTCGATCGCCGGAGCGACGTTGTCGAGAGCCGCGCGGAACACCTCGATGGGGTTTGCACGGGCGCGGTTCTCGACGATGTCGAAGGCGCCATAGACGATCCGCTCAGCGGTGGACTTCTTGCCCTCGTACATGATGGAATTCATGAACTTGGTCAGCACGATGTCCCCGTACTTCGGGTCCGGGATGATCTCACGCTTCTCGGCAGAATGGCGGCGGGACATCGCTCGCTCCGTCTTAAACTTGGTCTTCTTGAAACCACCCTGCGCAGGCCGCCTTGAACCTCTCTGAGGCCGGCGACATCCTTACAGGGTGCGCGAATATCAATCGTACGTCGCGTGTCGCTCTTACTTCGGACGCTTGGCGCCGTACTTGGAGCGACGCTGCTTGCGGCCCTTGACGCCCTGTGTGTCCAGCACGCCGCGCAGAATGTGGTAACGCACACCCGGAAGGTCCTTCACGCGGCCGCCGCGGATCATCACCACGGAGTGCTCCTGAAGGTTGTGACCCTCGCCTGGGATGTAGCCGATGACCTCAAAGCCATTGGTCAGACGAACCTTCGCGACCTTACGGAGCGCGGAGTTCGGCTTCTTCGGAGTCGTCGTGTAGACGCGGGTGCAGACGCCACGCTTCTGCGGGCAGGCGTCGAGCGCCGGCACCTTGTTGCGGCTCTTCTGCGCCTTGCGCGGCTGAGCGATCAGCTGGTTGATCGTCGGCATGCCAATCCTCTCGAAACGCGTCACCATCGGCGGTGACCGTCGAAATCCAAATCTCGTTGCGGTCAGCCCCGGCATCGCACAAAGCTGTGCGACGAAACGCAAAACCGCGCCCCAGGCTGATCTCAGCCTTTGGCGCGCCGTTGCAAGCAGAGGATCACCCGCATTGAAGCAAGCGATCATGCCGGACTGACACGTGTTCGTTCGTTGAAGTCGGATGCGTCTAGGAAGCCTGGATCGAGGCTCGGCGCCTCACGATCGTTTGCTGCCTACGGCCAGCCGTTCAATGAGGGCCTGATAGAGGTGGATTCGACCCGCGTCAACCCATTCCGTTACAGGATCATGAAGTTGCGTCGTCCTGCGACGCACGAAATCTTCGGTCCGACCGGTCACGAAAAAGGGGCCGCCCATGGGCAGCCCCTTCGTTCCGACGCGATGCGGCGTTCGGGTTATTCCGCGGCGGGCGGCAGCTCCGAGAGGGGCTGAGCCCCGCTCTCGGCGGCCTTCTGCTGCAGAATGAGGTTGTCGCGTCGGCGCGCGACAGCCCGGATCTCAGCCGCCATCGAGCCGGTACCCGCCGGGATGAGCGAGCCCACGATGACGTTCTCCTTGAGGCCCTCAAGGTAATCGATCTTGCCGTTGACGGCGGCCTCGGTGAGCACCCGTGTCGTCTCCTGGAACGAGGCCGCCGAGATGAACGACTTCGTCTGGAGGCTCGCCTTGGTGATGCCGAGCAGAACCGGAACACCCACGACCGGCTTCTTGCCCTCGGCAAGCAGCTTCTCGTTGATGTCTGCGAGTTCCGTCCGATCGATCTGGTCGCCCGTCAGGATGTCGGAATCGCCACCATCGGTGATCTCGACCTTCTGCAGCATCTGCCGGACGATGACCTCGATGTGCTTGTCGTTGATGGACACGCCCTGGAGCCGGTAGACCTCCTGGATCTCGTTGACGAGGTAGGCAGCAAGCTCCTCCACGCCCTTGATTGCCAGGATGTCGTGCGGTGCCGGGTTGCCGTCGACGATGTAGTCGCCAAGCTCGACGACGTCGCCATCCTGAAGGTGGATGTGCTTGCCCTTCGGGATCAGGTACTCGACCGCCTCAGAACCGTCATGCGGGGTCAGCGTCAGGCGACGCTTGTTCTTGTAGTCGCGTCCGAACTGAATCGTACCCGACTTCTCCGCGATGATCGCGGCATCCTTCGGACGCCGTGCCTCGAACAGTTCCGCCACCCTCGGCAGACCGCCGGTGATGTCGCGGGTCTTGGCGGAGTCGGTGGAGACGCGGGCGAGGATGTCGCCGGCCTTCACCTTCGCGCCGGGGTCGTAGCCGATGATGGCATCGACGGGCAGGAAGTAACGGGCATCGGAGCCGCGCGGCAACTTCATCGGTTTGCCGTCGTCGTCGAGCACCAGCATCGCCGGCTTGAGGTCGGCGGTGCGGGCGGTCCCCCGCCAGTCGATGACGACGCGCTTGGCGATGCCAGTCGACTCGTCGGTGGTCTCGGTGATCGACTGGCCGTCGATGAGGTCTTCGTAGGCCACCACGCCGTCCGTCTCGGTGATGATCGGACGGGTATAGGGGTCCCATTCGGCGATGCGCTGACCGCGCTTCACCTTGTCGCCATCGTCGACCCGCAGCTTCGCGCCGTATTGCAGGCGGTGGACTGCACGCTCCGAGCCGTCGGTGCCGACGATGACGACAGCAACGTTACGGCCGGTGGCGATCAGATCACCGTCCGAGTTCCGGGCGAGGGCCCGGTTGCGGATTTTGATCGAACCTTCGAAGCTCGACTCGATGAAGGACGAGTCGGCGATCTGGGCCGCACCACCGATGTGGAAGGTCCGCATGGTGAGCTGGGTGCCCGGCTCGCCGATCGACTGCGCGGCGATGACGCCGACAGCCTCGCCCATGTTGACGGGCGTGCCACGGGCCAGATCGCGCCCGTAGCAGGTGGCGCAGACGCCGCTCTTGGTGGCGCAGACGAGCACCGAGCGGATCTTCACCTCCTGAATACCGGCCGCCTGGATGGCGGGCAGGTGCTTCTCCTCGATGGTCTCGCCGGTCTTGACGATCATGGTGCCATCCTGGGCCACCAGATCCTCGGCCGTGGCACGGCCCAGGATACGGATCGCCAGCGGAGCCACGACCTGGCCGGCATCCACGATGGCGCGCATGCGGATGCCGTTCGTCGTGCCGCAATCGGTCTCGCGGATCACGGCATCCTGCGCCACGTCGACGAGACGACGGGTGAGGTAACCGGAATTCGCGGTCTTGAGCGCGGTGTCGGCGAGGCCCTTACGTGCGCCGTGCGTCGAGTTGAAGTACTCGAGCACGTCGAGGCCTTCCTTGAAGTTCGAGATGATCGGCGTCTCGATGATCTCGCCCGATGGCTTGGCCATCAGGCCGCGCATGGCGGCGAGCTGCTTCATCTGGGCCGGCGAACCACGGGCACCGGAATGGCTCATCATGTAGATCGAGTTGACCTGCTTGTCGGCGCCGTGCTCGTCCTTCTGCACGGTCGAGATGCGCAGCATCATCTCGGCGGCGAGCTTGTCCGAGCACTTGGCCCAGGCGTCGACGACCTTGTTGTACTTCTCGCCCTGGGTGATCAGGCCGTCATTGTACTGCTGCTCGTAATCTTTCACCAGCGCGCGGGTGTCGTCCACGATCGGCCATTTGTTGTCCGGCACAACCATGTCGTCCTTGCCGAACGAGATGCCAGCCTTGAACGCGTGGTTGAAGCCGAGCGCCATGATGCGATCACAGAAGATCACCGACTCCTTCTGACCGCAGTGGCGGTAGACGGTGTCGATCATCGCGGAGATCTCCTTCTTCGTCATCAGCTTGTTGACGACGTCGTAGGGGACGTTCTTGTGCAGCGGCAGAGCGGTCGAGAGGATTACGCGGCCGGGGGTGGTGTCGTAGGTCTTGGTCAGCGGCTCGCCGTCCGGCCCGATGCCGTTCCAGCGCCAGCGGATCTTGGTGTGCAGCTTGACGGTCTTCGCCGCCAGAGCATGCTCCAGTTCGCCGATATTGCCGAAAACGCCCTGCATCGGGTTCTGCTTGTTCGTCGGGTCGAACGCGCCGATGGCGCCCTCGGCGACGATCGACAGGTAGTAGAGGCCGAGAACGATGTCCTGCGACGGCACGATGATCGGCTGACCGTTCGCCGGGTGCAGGATGTTGTTCGTCGACATCATCAGGACGCGCGCCTCCAACTGAGCCTCGAGGCTCAGCGGAACGTGCACGGCCATCTGGTCGCCATCGAAGTCGGCGTTGAACGCGGCGCAGACCAGCGGGTGCAACTGGATCGCCTTGCCCTCGATCAGCTTCGGCTCGAAGGCCTGGATGCCGAGGCGGTGCAGGGTCGGTGCGCGGTTCAGCATCACCGGGTGCTCGCGGATCACCTCATCGAGGATATCCCAGACTTCCGGCTTCTCCTTCTCGACGAGCTTCTTGGCCTGCTTCACCGTGGCGGAGAAGCCCTTGGCGTCGAGGCGCGCGTAGATGAACGGCTTGAACAGCTCGAGCGCCATCTTCTTGGGCAAGCCGCACTGGTGCAGCTTCAGCTCCGGGCCCACCACGATGACCGAGCGGCCCGAGTAGTCGACGCGCTTGCCGAGTAGGTTCTGGCGGAAGCGGCCCTGCTTGCCCTTCAGCATATCGGCGAGAGATTTCAGCGGACGCTTGTTGGCACCCGTGATGACGCGGCCACGGCGGCCGTTGTCGAACAGCGCGTCCACCGCCTCCTGAAGCATGCGCTTCTCGTTGCGGATGATGATGTCCGGCGCTCGCAGCTCAATCAGCCGCTTCAGACGGTTGTTGCGGTTGATGACGCGGCGGTAGAGGTCATTAAGATCGGACGTGGCGAAGCGACCGCCATCGAGCGGGACCAGCGGGCGCAGATCCGGCGGAATCACCGGCACCACGGTGAGGATCATCCATTCGGGCTTGTTGCCCGACATCTGGAAGGCCTCGATGATCTTCAGGCGCTTGAGCAGCTTCTTCGGCTTCAGCTCGGAGGTCGTGGTGGCGATCTCTTCGCGCAGGGAATCCGCGATGCCGTCGAGGTCCAGTTCCTGAAGAATCCGGCGGATCGCTTCGGCGCCGATCATGGCGGTGAAGCTGTCCTCGCCGTATTCCTCCTGCGCGCGCAGGTACTCCTCCTCTGACAGGAGCTGACGCTCCTTCAGGGGGGTGAGGCCCGGCTCGATGACGCAGTAGGACTCGAAGTACAGGATGCGCTCGAGGTCCTTGAGCGCCATGTCGAGCAGCAGGCCGATGCGGCTCGGCAGCGACTTCAGGAACCAAATATGGGCGACGGGCGCGGCGAGCTCGATATGGCCCATGCGATCGCGCCGAACGCGCGCGAGGGTCACCTCGACGCCGCACTTTTCGCAGATCACGCCCTTGTACTTCATGCGCTTGTACTTGCCGCACAAGCACTCGTAGTCCTTGATGGGTCCGAAGATGCGGGCGCAGAACAGGCCGTCACGCTCAGGCTTGAATGTGCGATAGTTGATCGTCTCGGGCTTCTTGATCTCGCCGAAAGACCACGAGAGGATCTTCTCGGGCGACGAGATCGAGATCTTGATCTGGTCAAAGCTCTGGGGCTGAGCCTGCTGGTTGAAAAGATTCATGACCTCTTGGTTCATGATCTACTCCTGCTGACGAGGCGCACCCTCCGCCGAGGGGCTGACCACGTGCTGAAAATGGATGCGGCGCGACGACCGGCCGGATCGTCGCTGACCGTAGAACGGGAGGCCCTGCCCCTCCCCGCTCAGACCGCGCCGGGACTGATCCCGGCGCGGGAGCGTGATGCGGTGGTTATTCGGCCGCCTCTGCGGGCGGCTCGATCTGGTCGTTGGCGAGCTTCTTGGAAGACGTCAGCTCCACGTTGAGGCCGAGCGAACGCATCTCCTTGACGAGCACGTTGAACGACTCCGGAATGCCGGCCTCGAAGGTGTCGTCGCCACGGACGATCGCCTCGTAGACCTTGGTCCGGCCGGCGACATCGTCCGACTTGACCGTGAGCATCTCCTGCAGCGTGTACGCGGCGCCGTAGGCTTCCAGAGCCCAGACCTCCATCTCGCCGAAGCGCTGACCGCCGAACTGAGCCTTTCCGCCCAGCGGCTGCTGGGTGACCAGGGAGTACGGGCCGATCGACCGGGCGTGGATCTTATCGTCCACCAGGTGGTGCAGCTTCAGCATGTAGATGTAGCCCATCGTGACCTTGCGGTCGAAAGGCTCACCGGTCCGACCATCGTAGAGCGTCGACTGGGCCGACCGGTCGAGACCGGCCATTTCCAGCATCTGCTCGATGTCGGCTTCCTTGGCGCCGTTGAACACCGGGGTCGCCATCGGCACGCCGCGACGCACGTTGTTGGCGGCTTCAGCCAACTCGTCGTCGGACAAGCCTTCCAACTCGGACGGCGAGTAGATCGCCTGCATCTCGCCGCGAAGCGGCTCGATGTCCTGGTTGCGCAGGTAGGCGTCCACCGCGAGGCCGACCTTGCGGCCGAGACCGGCCGCAGCCCAACCCAGATGGGTTTCCAGGATCTGGCCGACGTTCATGCGCGAGGGCACGCCCAGCGGGTTCAGCACGATGTCGGCATGGGTCCCGTCTTCCAGGAACGGCATGTCCTCAATCGGGACGATCCGCGAGACCACGCCCTTGTTGCCGTGGCGTCCGGCCATCTTGTCGCCCGGCTGGATCTTACGCTTCACCGCCACGAAGACCTTGACCATCTTCATGACGCCGGGCGGAAGTTCATCGCCGCGCTGCAACTTCTCGACCTTATCGAGGAAGCGCTGCTCGAGGCGCTTCTTCGACTCGTCGTACTGCTTCTGCATCGCTTCCATCTCGGTCATGAGACGGTCGTCGATGACGGCGAACTGCCACCATTGCGAACGCGGGTACTCGCTGAGCAACTCGCGGGTGAGCGTGGTCTCCTTGCGGAAGCCCTTCGGTCCCGCGATGGGAGCCTGACCGATGAGCACCGTTGCGAGACGGGCGTAGGTGTTGCGGTCCAGGATCGCCTGCTCGTCGTCACGATCCTTGGCGAGACGCTCGATCTCCTCGCGCTCGATCGCCTGGGCGCGCTCATCCTTGTCGACGCCGTGGCGGTTGAACACCCGGACCTCGACGATGGTGCCGGTCACGCCCGGGGGAACCCGAAGCGAGGTGTCGCGCACGTCCGATGCCTTCTCGCCGAAGATAGCGCGCAGGAGCTTTTCCTCCGGCGTCATCGGGCTTTCGCCCTTCGGCGTGATCTTGCCGCACAGGATGTCGCCGGCGTGCACCTCGGCACCGATATAGACGATGCCGGCCTCATCGAGGTTCTTCAACGCCTCTTCCGAGACGTTGGGGATGTCGCGGGTGATTTCTTCCGGTCCGAGCTTGGTATCTCGGGCCATCACCTCGAACTCCTCGATGTGGATCGAGGTGAACACGTCATCCTTCACGATCCGCTCGGAGAGCAGGATCGAGTCCTCGAAGTTGTAGCCGTTCCACGGCATGAACGCGACAAGCACGTTCCGGCCGAGAGCGAGTTCACCGAACTCCGTCGAAGGGCCGTCGGCGATGATCTCGCCCTTCTTCACGGCCTCGCCGACACGCACCAGGGGCTTCTGCGTGATGCAGGTCGACTGGTTGGAGCGCTGGAACTTCTGCAGGCGATAGATGTCGACGCCGGGCTTGTTGGCATCGGCCTCTTCGGTGGCTCGGATGACGATACGGGTGGCGTCCACCTGATCGACGATGCCGGTGCGGCGGGCCGCGATGGCGGCGCCGGAGTCGCGGGCGACCACGGCCTCCATGCCGGTGCCGACGAAGGGCGCATCGGCGCGAACCAGCGGCACCGCCTGGCGCTGCATGTTCGAGCCCATCAGTGCGCGGTTCGCGTCATCGTTCTCGAGGAACGGGATGAGCGCGGCCGCGACCGACACCAGCTGCTTCGGCGACACGTCCATCAGGTCGACGCGATCCGGCGGCACGACGATGACGTCACCGGCGCGACGGCAGACCACAAGATCCTCGATGAGCTTGAAGGTCTCATCCATCTGCGCGTTGGCCTGCGCGACGTAGTACTTCGCCTCTTCCATTGCCGAGAGGTAGGCAACGTCGGTGGTGACGACGCCGTCCTTCACCCGCCGGAAGGGGGTCTCGATGAAGCCGTACTTGTTGACGCGTGCGAACGTCGCGAGCGAGTTGATCAGACCGATGTTCGGGCCTTCCGGCGTCTCGATCGGGCAGATGCGGCCGTAATGGGTCGGGTGCACGTCGCGCACTTCGAAGCCGGCCCGCTCACGCGTCAGACCGCCCGGGCCAAGCGCCGAGAGGCGGCGCTTATGCGTCACTTCGGAGAGCGGGTTGGTCTGATCCATGAACTGCGACAGCTGCGACGAGCCGAAGAACTCGCGCACGGCGGCAGCGGCCGGCTTGGCGTTGATGAGGTCCTGCGGCATCACCGTGTCGATGTCGACGGAGGACATCCGCTCCTTGATGGCGCGCTCCATGCGGAGCAGGCCGAGGCGGTACTGGTTTTCCATCAGCTCGCCGACCGAGCGTACCCGGCGGTTGCCGAGGTGATCGATGTCGTCGATCTCGCCCTTGCCGTCGCGCAGGTCCACCAGCGCCTTGACGACCGCGAGCATGTCCTCGCGACGCAGGGTACGCACGGTGTCCTCGGCATCGAGGTCCAGGCGCATGTTCATCTTCACGCGGCCCACGGCGGAGAGGTCGTAGCGTTCGGAATCGAAGAACAGCGAATGGAACATTGCCTCCGCGGTATCGAGCGTCGGCGGCTCGCCGGGGCGCATGACGCGGTAGATGTCGAACAGCGCGCCTTCGCGGCCGGAATTCTTGTCCACCGCGAGCGTGTTGCGGATGTAGGGACCGACATTGATGTGGTCGATGTCGAGCACCGGCAACTCGGAGACCCCGACCTCTTCCAGGCTCTTGAGGAGCTTGTCGGAGATCTCATCGCCGGCCTCGGCCCAGATCTCACCCGTCTTCGGGTTGACCAGGTCCTCGGCGATGTACTGGCCGATCAGGTCCTCGTCGGTGGCCTTGAGGAAGTTCACGCCACGCTCGGCGATCTGCCGGGCGTTGCGGGCGTTCAGCTTCTTGCCGGCCTCGAGCACGACTTCGCCGGACTCCGCGTCGATCAGGTCGACGGACGCCTTGAAGCCCTTCAGGCGGTCGGCATCGTAAGGCACGCGCCACTCGGCGCCGTCACGATCATAGATCACGCGGTTGTAGAAGGTCGACAGGATCTCTTCGCCGTCGAGACCCAGCGCGAACAGCAGCGAGGTCACCGGCAGCTTGCGCTTCCGATCGATGCGGACGTGGACGATGTCCTTCGCGTCGAACTCGACATCGAGCCAGGAGCCGCGATACGGAATGATGCGGGCGGCGAACAGGAGCTTGCCCGAGGAATGGGTCTTGCCCTTGTCGTGGTCGAAGAACACGCCGGGCGAGCGGTGCATCTGCGAGACGATGACACGCTCGGTCCCGTTGACGATGAAGGTGCCATTCTCCGTCATCAGGGGCATATCGCCCATGTAGACGTCCTGCTCCTTGATGTCCTTGACCGACTTCGCGCCGGTATCCGGGTCCACATCGAACACGATCAGGCGCAGCGTCACCTTCAGCGGGGCTGCGAACGTGATCCCGCGCTGCCGGCACTCGTCGACGTCGTATTTCGGCTGCTCGAACGTGTATTTCACGAATTCGAGCAGGGCCGTGGAAGAGAAGTCCGAGATCGGGAACACCGACTTGAACACGGTCTGCAGGCCTTCGTCGCCCCGTCCGCCTTCCGGCTCGTCCATAATCAGGAACTGATCGTAGGATGCCTTCTGAACCTCGATGAGGTTCGGCATCTCGGCGACTTCCTTGATCTTGCCGAAGAACTTGCGAATCCGCTTGCGACCGACCAGCGTGTTGGCCATGGGTGACCTCGCTCCTACGTCCCGCGTACCGGGTGCCCGGGGAAGGCTCTTGCCTCCCGCGACCAGGCGGTGAGCCCGCCCCGCCGGACGACGCCCTCCCGAACTGAAAAACTCGTGGCCCTCACGTGGGCCGGTCGGGTCGCCTGAAGCGACCGTGGCCCACGGGCGTGAACCCGCGGGCCTTCGGTGCCCTCAGGTCTGGATGGACCCAAGGGACGGTGATGGACCGATACGGCCCACCGAAGAGTCTTACTTGAGCTCGACCTTGGCGCCAGCCTTCTCGAGCTGAGCCTTGAGCTTCTCGGCCTCTTCCTTGTTGACGGACTCCTTGACAGCCTTCGGAGCGCCCTCGACGAGGTCCTTGGCTTCCTTGAGGCCGAGGCCGGTGATCGCGCGGACCTCCTTGATGACCTCGATCTTCTTGTCGCCGGCGGCGGTGAGCATGACCGTGAACTCGGTCTGCTCCTCGGCAGCGGCAGCCGGGCCGGCGGCCGGACCAGCGGCGACGGCGACGGCGGCAGCAGCCGAGACGCCCCACTTCTCTTCGAGCATCTTGGCGAGGTCAGCAGCCTCGAGAACGGTCAGCGAGGACAGGTCGTCGACGAGCTTGGCGAGATCAGCCATGTTGGTGTTCCTTTAGATATCGGTTTGAACGGATGGGATGAAAAGAGCGATGCGGCCTCAGGCCGCTTCGCTCTGAGCCTCGTCCTTGTTGGCATAGGCCCCGAACACGCGGGCGAGCTTGGCCGCCGGTGCGTTGACGACCTGGGCGATCTTGGTCGCGGGAGCCTGGATGAGGCCCACGATCTTGGCGCGCAGTTCGTCGAGGGACGGGAGCGAGGCGAGGGCCTTCACACCGTCCGGGTTCAGGGCTGTCGTGCCCATGGCGCCGCCGAGGATCACGAGCTTGTCGTTGGCCTTGGCGAAGTCCACCGCAACCTTGGCGGCCGCGACCGGATCGCTGGAATAAGCGAGCAGGGTCGGACCCTTCAGGAGGGGCTTGATGGAGGCGACGTCCGTGCCATCGAGAGCGATGTTGGCGAGGCGGTTCTTGGTGACCTTCACGGTGGCACCGGCCTGCTTCATCTGCGAGCGCAGCTTCTGCATGTCGGCGACCGTGAGGCCCTTGTAGTGGGCCACGACGACGACGGACGTGTTCGCAAACACGCCGTTGAGCGTCGAGACGAGATCAGCTTTGGCTGTCCTGTCCACTGGGGCTCTCTCCGGTTGGCGGAACCCGAGAATGGGTCCGCCGGTTGCACATGCCGCCCGGGACGGAACTCGGCTTAACGAGAAGCCGGAACGTCCTTGGCGACGCTTCACGGCCCTGTCCCCTATCGGCCCCCGGAGCGGGTGGACGATACGGGTGAGATGGTTCAAACCGATTCCTCGTCCTGTCCGCGTCGAGCGAACCGGCCGAGGGGTCTAGAAATTCGGTCTTCCCCGTCTGTGCAGGCTTGGACGATTAAGCCGGTTGCCCGGCACCTGCAGTCTCGGACAGGACATGGCCGGACGAAGCCCCGAAGCGCTTTCGCCCTTCAAAGCCTTCCGGCCATCACCGCCTAGTTGCCCAGGCGATCTCTCAATCGGAATGCGACCGATCGGCCGATTCCTTTCGCATGTATGAAAACGTTGAGGCGGTCTATAGAGCCTTGCAAGCAGCCTGCCAAGAGCCCCGCCGTGAAAAATGAGCGGGGCGTGCTGTTTTCCCTTGACGCCCTCTAGCCACGTCCTCTCCCCGTCTCGCCCAGTGCGCCCGACGATGATTGGCCGGGCGCCAACCTCTTCCTAGGTCGGAAGGAACTTGCGGGCCGCGCGCCACCAGGGCTCGCGCGCCGTGTTCTTCTGCTCCGCCTTGGCGGCGTAGAACGAGGCGTTGTGCTCGCCCCGCAGCGCTTCCCGGGTGAAGCGGATGAGGTGGTGCGCCACGAAGCCCATGTTAAACACGGCCTCGATCTGGCCCCGCTTGAGGGCGTGACCGGCCGCTTTCCAGAACACCCGTCGATAGTCCGACAACAATCCGACCCGCACCGCGATGTTGAAGCCGAGGACGAGACCCCGGCGTAGGTTGGTGCGCGTGAGCTTGCCCTTGATCGGAGTCTTGATCCGGTTCGGGTAGGTCACCTCGACCTGATGGCGGAAGCGCTCGAAGATCTGCGCCGGCTCGTAGGCGTGGGCGATCGCCCGGCGCCAGCTCGCCACCACGTCGTCGTGCGGGCGCTTGAACAGCACGTTGGATTCGAGGGCCGCGTCGTGGACGAGGCGGTTCTCACGGGTGAGCCGATCCCAGAGCGGCGTCTTGGGCAGGGCCTGGAGTAGGTTCATCGTCAGCACGGGCACGGCCGATTTGTCGATGAAGTCGATCAGCTTCTGCTCGGACTGGTCGGTGTCGGTGTCGAGGCCGAGGATGATGCCGGAGGTCACCTCGAGACCGAAGCTGTTGAGGATCTCGATCGCCTCGTACATCGGCACGGCGGCGTTGTGCTTCTTGTCGATGCCCGCGAGGGCGTCCTCCTCCGGCGTCTCGATGCCGACGAAGACGGTCATGAAGTTGGCTTGGCGCATCAGCTCGAGGATGTCGGGCTGCTTGGCCATGTTCAGGGTCGCCTCGCAGGCGAACTGAAGCGGATAATCGTTCTTCTTCTGCCACGCTACGAGGTGGGGCAGCATGTCCTTCGTGGCCTTGCGATTGCCGATGAAGTTGTCATCGACGAAGTACACCACCGCCGGGTGGCCAGGCTGGGCGATGATGGCGTCGAGTTCGCCGAGCATCTGCTCGGGGGATTTGAGGCGCGGCTGACGGCCGTAGAGCTGCGGGATATCGCAGAACTCGCAGCGATAGGGGCAGCCGGAGGAGAACTGCAGCGATCCGATAAGGTAGCGCTTCAGGGGAGCCGCCTCGTAGGCGGGGGCCGGGAAATCCGAGAGCGGAAGCCGCTCCTTGGTCTCCAGGCGCACCTGCGCGGCCGGGATCGACACGTCGCGGTCGAGGATCGCCACCAGTTCGTCGGTGGCGTCGCCGATCTCACCGAGATGCAGGTAGTCGAATTCGGGGTACTGCTCCGGCGAGCCGGACACCGAGGGACCGCCCAGCACCGTCACTTTATTCGCGGCGTGGGCGCGGGCGTAGATGTCCCGGATCTGCGGGGCCTGGATGTGCATGCCCGACACGAAGACCGCATCGGCCCAGGCGAAATCCGCTGGGCCGGCCCGGGCGATGTTCTCGTCGATGAACCGGTACTCCCAGGCCTCGGGCATGTAGGCCGCGATCAGCAGGAGCCCCTGCGGCGGCATGAAGGCCTTCACGCCACCCATCAGGGGATAGGCGTGAGAGAAGGTCCCGAAGGACGGCGTGTAGGCAGGGAAGACGCACAGGATGCGTCGCTTCGAGTTGACGGAGAGGGTGCATCGCATGACTGCATACCTAGCACAGGCATCCACGAAGGCGTCACCCTCGCATGTTGTTTTCTCGCGTGTTCGTTTCCGCCCGTACGACCATCCGTCACAGTCGGCGCTTCCCCTCACGCGCCTTTGAACGGAGTCGACGCCGTCGCACCGGTTTCGCGGCTCCCGAAGGCCGCATCACCCGCCGGCCGGAGGGCTACTCGACCTGGGAATCCTCGCCATCGAGGGCGAGTTGCCGAAGGATCTGGAGCGCGATCGTGAGCTTCGGGATGGGGGGCGAGCCGAGCGCGAGGCGGACGCCGTCGGGCGCCGTCGCGGGGTCGATGGCGAAGGCGCTCGCGGGCGAGACCGCGACACCGCGGCGCGCCGCCGCCGCGGCATAGCGCTCGGCATTCCAGACGCCAGGAAGTGTCAGCCAGAGATGGTAGGCGCGTGGGTCTCCCTGAACGTCGAGGCCGGTCAGGATCTCGCGGGCCAGAGCTTGTCGAATCGCCACGTCCGCCCGCTTCGCCTGCCCAATGCGGCTGGCGAGGCCGTCTTCGATGACCTGACGGGCCATCGCGAGCGGCAGGCCGCTGGCGGTCCAGGCTCCGTTGCGGATGGTGCGCGCCAGCGGTTCGACCAGGGCAGAGGGTACGGCGAGAACGCCGAGGCTGAGCCCAGGGGCCAGCCGTTTCGACAGGCTGTCGACCACGATCACCCGATCCGGTGCGAGGGCCGCCAGTGGCTCCTCGTCGCACAGGAACCCGTACACCGCGTCCTCGATGCAGATGATGTCGTGCCGGTCGAGCAGGCGCGCGACGTCCTGCCGGCGTCGGGCATCCATGGTGTGCCCCAGGGGACTGTGCAGCACGGTCTGAAGGTAGAGGGCCCGCAGCGGTCCGGCGCGGTGTGCATCCGTGATCGCGTCCGGCCGTACGCCCTCCCCGTCCATCGCCAGCGGAACCAGGGTGAGGCCGAGGCGGGCCGCCATGCCCTTGACCACCGGATAGGTCAGGGCTTCGACCCCGATCCGGTCACCGGGGCGGGCCAAGGCCATCAGTGCGGCGGCGATTCCCTGTCGTCCCGCTCCGGTGAACAGGATGCGCTCGGGCTCGGCCGACCAGCCGCCGCGGCGGAAGAAAGCCGCTGCAGTGGCTCGCGCCTGCGGTGTCGCGCTGGCACGGAGCGGCGGGAACGTGGCTTGGAGCGCCGCCGGACGAAGAAGTGCGGCTAAGCTCGCCGACAGATCTGCAGCCTGCGTCGGCAGGATCGAGAAGACATGCTCGAGATTGATCAGGCCGTCGTCGGTATCCGGCGGGGCGTCGCCTAGCGGAGCTCCAGACATGCGGATGAAGGTGCCACGTCCGACCTCTCCGGTGACGAGGCCGCGCCGCGTCAACTCGGCATAGACCCGACTCGCGGTCGAGACCGCAATGCCACGCTCATAGGCGAACTGGCGCTGTGGCGGCAGTTGGGCGCCGGGAGGCAGGCTGCCCGCGGCGATCTCGGCCGCAATCCCGTCGGAGATTGTTCGGTAATCCGTCACGCTTAAATTGCTCCGAGTTCAATTCTATAATTGAATCAATTCATATTCGGATCAATAGGATCGCGTGCAGCGATGGAGATGCCCGTGACGACGAATACAAGACCGCCTCCGCTAGGCTCATTTTGCCTGTTCCGGCACCTAAATCCAGGCGCTCTCGCGGGTATAGGGCATCTCGCAAGACCCATGGCCCTGCTAAGGACCTGGCGCCGTCGTTCTCAGGGGCGCAAGACAATTCGTCAATTGTCCTCGGAGCAAATGATCGAACTCGATCTCGATCCTGTTGTCCTGCGCCAAGAGGGCCGCAAGCCATTCTGGCTGAAGTGAGTGCAAACGAAAACGCCCGGCCGCAGTGGCCGGGCGTTTCCAACGTTTGGATGCACGCGCGCGTGAATCAGGCGGTGAGGACCGTCGACGGCTCCACCTTGACGCCAGGACCCATGGAGGAGGTCACGGCGACGCGCTGGACGTACTGGCCCTTAGCGCCGGCCGGCTTCGCCTTGGACACCGCGTCGGCGAACGCCTTGATGTTCTCGACAAGCTTATCGGCGTCGAAGGAGACCTTGCCGATGCCGGCGTGGATGATGCCGGCCTTCTCGACGCGGAACTCCACCGAGCCGCCCTTGGCGCCGGCGACGGCACCCTTCACGTCCATGGTGACGGTTCCGACCTTCGGGTTCGGCATCAGACCGCGCGGGCCGAGCACCTTGCCGAGACGGCCGACGAGCGGCATCAGGTCGGGGGTCGCAATGCAGCGATCGAACTCGATCTTGCCGCTCTGGACGATCTCGAGCAGGTCCTCGGCGCCCACGATGTCGGCGCCGGCGGCCTTGGCCTCGTCGGCCTTCGCGCCGCGAGCGAACACCGCCACCCGCACCGTCCGGCCAGAGCCGTTGGGCAGGTTGCAGACGCCGCGGACCATCTGGTCGGCGTGGCGCGGGTCGACGCCGAGGTTCATCGAGATCTCGACGGTCTCGTCGAACTTGGCGCTGGCCTTCTCCTTCACGAGCTTGATCGCCTCGTCGATGGGATAGAGCTTGAGCGCGTCGATGCCCTCGCGGGCGGCGCGGATGCGCTTGCCTTCGTGTGCCATTGTGCCCTCCCCTTAAGCGACGACGTCGAGGCCCATGGCCCGAGCGGAGCCACGGATCATGGCGACGGCGGCGTCAACCGAGTCGCAGTTCAGGTCGGGCATCTTCTTCTCGGCGATCTCGCGCAGCTGCGCCTCGGTCACCTTGCCCACAGTCGGGCCCTTGCCCGGAGTCTTCGAGCCGGAAGCCGGCTTCTTGCCGATCTTCAGGCCGGCAGCCTTCTTGAGGAAGAAGGTGACCGGCGGCTGCTTCATCTCGAAGGTGAAGGAGCGGTCCTGGTACGCCGTGATGACGACCGGGATCGGGGTCCCCTTCTCGATCTGAGAGGTCTTCGCGTTGAAGGCCTTGCAGAATTCCATGATGTTGAGGCCGCGCTGACCGAGCGCGGGGCCGATGGGCGGCGACGGGTTCGCGGCGCCTGCCGGAACCTGAAGCTTCACGTAGCCCGTGATCTTCTTTGCCATAGGGACTGCTCCCAAAGAATGCCCGCTGTCCGGCTGGCCTCAGCGCGAACGATACGGGCGGTTGCAGGTCGCGGTTCGGACCGTCGACCCCGGCGGCGAACCGGGCGGGCCTCCCGCGTGTGACACCGCTGCGAAGAGCGGTGGTTTCGCGCCCGGCTCTAGGCCGAACGAAAGGGTATGACCGATCGCGGACGATCGACCGAAAGCGAAGCGATCAGATCTTCTCGACTTGGCCGTATTCCAGCTCGACCGGCGTCGCGCGGCCGAAGATCGAGACCGCCACCTTGAGGCGCGAGCGGCTCTCGTCGATTTCCTCGACGGTGCCGTTGAACGACGCGAACGGACCGTCGGAGACACGAACCGTCTCGCCGATCTCGAAGGAGACGGAGGGCTTCGGACGGTCGACGCCCTCGGCAACCTGGCCTTTGATGCGCTCGGCCTCGGCATCCGGGATCGGAACCGGCTTCGATTTGTCGGCGCCGAGAAAGCCCGTCACCTTGGGCGTGTTCTTGATCAGGTGATAGACTTCGTCGGTCAGGTCGCACTTCACCAGGACGTAGCCCGGGAAGAACTTGCGCTCGGCATCGACCTTGCGGCCGCGCCGGACCTCGACGACCTTTTCGGTCGGGACCATGACCTCGTCGAACAGCTCCATCAGGCCACGCTGGGCCGCCTGATCCTTGATGGACTGCGCGACCTTGTTCTCGAAATTCGAGTAGGCGTGGACGATGTACCAGCGCTTCGACACGGTTCTCACCAAATCCTGACGTCAGTCAGCCCGAGCGCTGCAGGGCGCTCGGGCCGAGAAGTGATTTTAAGCGCCGACCCCGAGGATCAGGGTCACGAGATAACGCAGCGCCTGATCCACCACGGTGAAGAAGATGCTGGCCACCACCACCATGATGAACACCATCACGGTGGTCACGACGGTCTCCTTGCGGCTCGGCCACGTGACCTTGCGGCCCTCGTCGCGAACCTGGGTCAGGAACTCGGCCGGTCCGACACGCTTCGGGGTCGGGCGGACGGGCGGTGTCGCCCGCGGGGGCGTCGGCGTGGCGGAGCCGCGCTGCGGAGTGCGCGCGAGGTCCACTTTCTTCGATGCTTCGTTCGATGCCATGGCGCCAACAACAGGGAGATCGGCCCGAGCTTCGGGAAAGCGCAATGCGGCGGCTCCGGAGGGAGCCAGCATCAACGGCCTTCATCGATCTCGGAAGGCGACCGCTCTAACGCAAGTCGCCGGGCTTGTCGACTACGCCCGACCGGACTTCGCGGATGAACGATCAGCTCGAAGGAACGGGGATGGGAGGGTCGACTGGTTTGACGCGGCCAGTTGGCAAAATCCAAGTGGCAGGAGTGGAGGGACTCGAACCCGCAACCTCCGGTTTTGGAGACCGGCGCTCTGACCAGTTGAGCTACACTCCTACGCGAGGGACAAGTCCTTCGCCGCGGCGCTGCTATAGACCGGTCGCCGTGGCTCCGCAATGGTCAAACTGCGCGGTCGACAAAGATCCTTCGCCGTCTCGATTGCAGGCAGTCGGCAGGTGCCGACGCCGGCTAAAACGCGCACGGCGCCCCGGACTAAAACCGGAGCGCCGTACTTGGCGTCATATCAGGCGGCCGCTCGGGCCGACCGGATCAGGACTACTCGTTGATGGCGGCGACGACGCCGGCGCCGACGGTGCGTCCGCCTTCACGGATGGCGAAGCGCAGCTTCTCTTCCATGGCCACCGGCACGATCAGG
>NZ_LMNJ01000010.1:0-86808 GCF_001423325.1 Methylobacterium sp. Leaf113 | reverse complement strand
GAGGGCGTGGATCTTGGTCGTCTGGCCRCCACGCGACGGGCCGATGCCTTGCGTACGAGCCCCYCTTTACCGCCATGCGCCGAGCGGTGCGCCTTGACGTAGGTACTGTCGATGGCGGCCGCCTCGCCACCCCATCCGCCCTTGGCCAGCGCGGTCAGCATCGCCCGCCAAAAGCCGCGGCGGGACCAGCGATTGAAGCGGTTGTAGACGGTCGTGCGCGGACCATACGCGGCCGGGCAGTCGCGCCAGCRGCAGCCTGAGGTCAGCACGTGCAGGATGCCGGAAATGACCTGCCGATCATCGTTCCGCTCTGGCCCAGGCTGGTTCTTGGGCATGAACGGTTCCATCACCGCCCACTGCTCATCCGAGAGCCAGAACAGGTCCRCCATCGCCGCCTCCGTGCTGCAAACGGCGGCTCTGAATCACAAAACCAGAACTCTCGCAACGTCTTGGTCCGGTTCACACCCTAGGCATGTGGGTGTCGGAATGCGAGCCGCAGCTCGTCTACGGGCCCGAGGGCATCGCCGGTCTCGCCGTGGCCGGGGACCGCCACTACGACGGACCGCATCCCATCATCGTCCACGCCAAGCTGGTGGAGATCACGCTGACCGATGGCGGGGAGGTGGCGCACCGTCATGTCGTCGCCATGCCGTTGGCCGAGGCGCGCCGTCGGGCCGAGCGTCCGGCCGACCCGTTCGCGTGGGCAGGGTTCGACGCGCAGGGCGCCGCACGACTCGATGCGGCAGGCCCCACGCGTCCCGGAATTGGGACGGGACGGGGAGGCCTCGGATAGCCAGGGGGATCGGGCATGAACGACGAGCACCGCATCCTCCAGCGCCAGCGCGGCGTCGTCGAACGGACGCCGGCCTCGGTCAACCACTCCATCGAAGGCCATCCAGTGACGGCACCGGCGGACGTGCATCCCCTCATCCATTCGGCTGCGCGCCGGGGGATGGAGAGCCTGAGGGACGACCTGCAGGTGCGCCTCCACCAGCTCGATGGCGAGATCCAGGCGGCCATGGCGGACGCCCTCTGGGAGGGCCTGATCGGGACGGTGGCTAGCCCCCGGACCGGTCGGTGAGCGTCATCAGCCGGCGGACCATGCGCTCCTGGCTCGCGCCCCGGCCGTCGCACCAGCCGTCGAAGGTCGACCGCGACACCCGCAGCGCATCCGCGGCCCGGTCGCGACCGCCCCGGATTCGCGCCCATTCCTTGAGGAGCACGGACAGGTCGCGCCCGTCCGCCTCCCAATCCCGCGGGCCGGCGCCGGACGGGAGAGGCGTCGAGACCGCCGCCCGGCACGTCGCCTCGTCGGCATACGGGTCGAGCCTCGGGTCGTCGGGCCCGATCCGCCCGGCGCCGAGATCCTTGTCGAACCGCGAGAACCACGTCGCGATGTTGTTGGGCGAGACGACGCCGCGGGGCGGCTTGAACACCGCGGCCACTGGCTCGCCGGCGAGGTCCTCACGCGCCAGCAGGAGTCGGTAGGCGGCCATCGCGGCCTCGGGCGAGCCGTAGCTCGCCTTCTCCAGGATCTCGCCGCCGTCGTGGGCGCGCACGCGTACTGTCCAGGTCATCGGCGTTCCTCAGGTGCGGGCTTCGTACTCGACGTCGACGACGTGCTGGCCCCAGAGCTCGGACGAGTAGAACGAGGTCACGTCCTCGCTGCTGTCGTCGAGGTAGCGGCGGCGACGGACGTCGACCGCGACGACCTCGGTGCCGTCCCGGAGGCGGAAGGCCTGCCCGACCTGGGGGGCGCGCTCGGCGCGGAGCGTGACGACGGGACGGCGCGGCGCGGGAACGTAGGCGGCGCGCTCCTCCCCGGTGGCGTGGCGCCAGTAGACGTAGCAGACGGTGTCGCCCTCGTGGTCGACCCACGCCTTGCCGTGGCTTTCGGCGACCACGTGGTGTCCGCGGAACCCGTCCTCGCCGACGGCGACGAAGAAGGTCTCGCCGATGCAGGGGGCCTCGTCCTTGACGTAGATCGTGCGCTGGGAGCGGACCCGAAACAGGCGCGCCTCCTCCGCGTACCGGGCCGCGGCGCGTTCGGCAGCGGCCGCCTCGCGCGCCGAGCGGGTCGCCTCGTCGATGCGGCGGCGCTCCTCGGCATGGGCGACGGCGCGGGCCTGGGCGGCAGCCTCGCGCTCGGCCTGCTCAATGGCGGCACGCTCGGCGGCGCGGGTCGCCGCGGCCTTCTTGGCGCCGGCCTCGCGCTTCGCAGCCTTCTCGGCCGAGCCGTCCGTCATGAACGACTCGACGATGGCGACGGCCTCGGCCACGGCCTCGGGACGCTCCTTCTTGCGGACGACGATGCGGATGTCGTTCTCGGTGGCGAGCCCCTTCAGCGCCTTCATCAGGGCCTTGGGCGGCGCGGCGCCATCGAGCACCAGCCAGGCGTTGGCCTTGCCGGGGTTCGCCACCAGGAGGCGGCCGTCGAGGCGGCGGTCCACGATCTCGGCGGGATGCTCCGCGCCGTACACGAGGACGTGGGTGGCGGTGATCTCTGTGGGGGTGGTGGTGCTGGGCATCGGTCTCTCCATCGTCGGCCCGGATCGCCCCGGGAGGCATCGGCTTGCGCCGGCGATCTACATATACCGCAGTCTGCGGCATCGGCAAGTCGTCGTCTGTCGGGGTTGGAGCGTCCCGGAATTGGGACGGTGGCTGGCCCTGGGGCCGGGAGGCCGGGGCGCCTCAGGCGGCGGTGGCGTAGAACCGGAGGTCGTCCTGGGCGCTCTCGACCGCGGCGTAGAACCGGGTGTCCCGGGTGGCGGCGAGCCAGGCGGTGTACTCGGCGGCGTCGGCGGCCTCCCAGTAGGCCATCCCCTGGTACTCGTGGGCGAAGTGGGTGGCGGCGCCGTTAAGGTCGCCGGCCCGGTAGAGGCCCATCCCGGTGTGGCCCTGCTCGGCCCGGAGGGAGGCGTAGACCTCGCGGAGGGCGGCGGGGAAGATGGCCTTGGCGGTGAGGCCGGAGGTCTGGGCCTTGCTGCGGGCCTTGATCCAGGCGGTGGTGAAGATCTGGGACTTGGTCATCTGCTTTGCTCCGTTCGACATCAGTAATATGCCCGCCCTCTACGAGACTTGCAAGCCCTCTAGGCAGTCGAAGAGGGCTCAAACGCAATAACAGCGACCGTTTCAGCAAGTATTTCAGCCTGACGGGCAGGCTATAGGCCACACCACCCCCCTGGCGGGGTCCCCTGGGCGATGCGGATCGTGCGGGGTTGCGTTCGCGCCCGGGACCTCGCTCGATTGAAAAATCCTGGAAAATCACCGTGCAGCAGCAGCAGGTCGACCCGTTCCAAGGGACGCGCGCGCGACCCCCTGCTGCATGACCGCCGATTGCGCGTGGAAAACACGCGCCCCGGCCGGGTCCACTCCACCCTGGAGGGCCCCCCCATGGCAGCCAAGGCGAGCAAGGCGGACCTCGGCCCGACGACACCGGCCGAGAAGTACCGTTCGAAACCCACGAACCCGAGCGGCAAGTCCGTCCGCCTCAAGTCGGCCAGCGAGGTCGCGACCCTCCTCGACGTGAACCGGGGCACCGTCGCCCGCTGGAAGGCCGACGGCATGCCCGTGGCCCGCGAGCCCGAGCGCGCCGGGGATTCCTACGACATCGACATCGCCGACGTCGTGAAGTGGCTGATCGACCGGGCGGTCAAGGAGGCCAAGCCCGGCCCCGACGCGTCCGATCCCGACGGCGCCCCGCCCCGGCCCGCGGGCTGGGAGGACAAGGAGGAGGCCGACCGGCGCCGGGCCGTCGCCCTCGCGAACACCGCCGAGATGGAGGAGGAGCTCGCCGGGACCGTGATCCCCATCGAGGCGGTCGCAGACCTGGTGCGCGACGAGTTCGCCGCCTGCCGGACCAAGCTGGAGAACATCGGCTCCACGCTGGCCGGCCGCACGGCCCGCATCGCCACCGTCGGGAAGCCGGCGGCCGGGGCGCTCCTCATCCGGAGCATGATCCACCGGACGGGCTACATCGGCCCCAACCAAAAGGGTTCTACCGATTTCAACGGGAGCCAAGTCAAGGCGGGGACGGCCCCTGCGGCCGCGGTGACCCTGACGCTGGCGGTGAACGGGGGTGCCGTGGGAACCGTGGCGTTTGCAGCCGGGAGCAAGACTGGCACGTTCACGACGGCCGGCGGCCAAGCCATCCCCGTTCAGATCGGCGACGTCATCAGCCTGACGGCGCCGGCCTCGCAGGACGCCGCCCTCGCCGATTTGATCGGCTTCATCGCGATCTTCTGAGCGTACGCACAACTCGGACTCCGCGTTACCAATCGCGGATTCCCCGTTACAGACCTTAGGAGTAACGGGACGCAATTGGGAGCACGAACACTTGACCTGCAGGGCCTCTCAAAAGCTCAGGGTTTGCGTAGTCCGCCCAGGGTATCCTTAACCGTGGCGGGAATCGTCGCTTTACGAGGATTCCGCGAGCTGGGATCGTCACCTCGCCAGCCCAGAGGAGATGCCCCCATGTCGCCCCCCCCCACAGCATCGTTGCCCCCTTCGACATGGGCGGCCAGGGTCTCGCCGGCGTGCTCTTCAGGGCGCGCCAGGACCGCATCGCCCTGCAGGCAGAGGCTGACGCGGTTCAGGCCTCCCGCAACGTTGACGCGGTCGCTCGGGCCCTCAACGTGATGAAGGTCCTCGGGCGTCTCGTCCTGGCCTTCCGCGCCGAGAACACCGCCCTGGAGCAGACCAACGCCGCCCTGAAGCGCGGGCTCGCCGTCATGCGGTCGCGCGCCCTGGAGGCCGAGGGCCGCCTAACCCGCGCCGCCAAGGAGGGGCGTCGCATCGCGGCATGAGGGTGTGCGCACGTCGGCATTCCGCGTGCTGACGTGCGCACACCGTGTGTGCACACGGAAAGGCGCAACGGTTTTCTTGGGGGTGCGATAACCGACCACACCAGGGTTTCCGGACATGAAAAAGGCCCGCTCCGTGAGGGGCGGGCCTTCGTCGTTTCGGAGTGATGGGGCGTCTCAGGCGGCCCGGGATGCCCAGGGTGCCTGATGGCCCGGGACGAGGTCAGGGTCGTCGGCGAGGTCGTCGAGGATCTCCCTGTGGCGGTCGTCCGGGGCATCCGTGTCCGCCAGCAGGAGGGCGGGCATTGCGGGGTCCCGGACGTGGCAGGGGGCCAAGTTGCGGAACAGGTGATCCCCGAAAATGTGACTCGCGAGCCTCCGGGGAGGCGTCGTCGCGAGGCGCTGGCACTCGGCGAGGGTGAGCCCGCGCAGCCAGGCCTCGGTCGTCTCGTCGAGGGCGGACAGATCCGGCTCGGCCTGGGCGCACACCCGCGACCTGATGTAGGCCTTCGCGATTGCGCCGTAATCCTTAAACGCGTCGTAGGGGGCCTCGGGCAGGAGCTTGAGCTCGAATCCGAGGTCGTTGGCGGCCTCCGGACGGGGGGCCTGCGCCGCGGTGGCGATCTGAGATCCGACCGCGGAGCCGTCCTCCAGGGCCGCCTCGATGCCGGCGCCGGCGCCGACCGGGGGAGCGAACTGGTTCCGGACGCTTTTGAGGACCCATTTCCCCGCCTCGAAAACGAACTGCAGGGTGGTGGCCAGGGCCATGGCCATGGCGACGAGGATGGCTCGGGCGACTTTGAACATGGGGACGGGCTTCCTTCTGGGGGGCGACGTTTCCATTCTCCGGGTGAGCATGAATTTCACCAGGGGCGTACGTACGGGGGTGTCGGCTAGTCGAGCGACGTGATGGCCGGCAGGCGCTGCCATGTCCGGGAGGTCTCCTCGAAGGCGAGGCCGCTGTAGCATTCCCGGGCGGACGCCCCGGGGACGTATTGCCACCACATCTTCCAGGCGCCCGGCTCGCCCTCAAGCCGGACCTCGGCGAGCCCGCCGTCGTAGGCCTCCAGGACGGCGAGGACCTCACCGTCGCGCCGGACCGTTTCATGCACCCCGGCGATGGGGAATGGGTGCCCGGCGAACCAACCCTGCCTCAGGAAACGGATCACCTCGTCGGCGAGAGCGTCGTCCAGACCCTGGGTGCTGATCGAGACACGGGTTGGCTTCCCCTCAGCGCCTGGTTTCGGCGGGTACCACCCCGCCGGGATCGGATCGCCATCCTTCCATGTGTCGTACCACCAGGCGGGCTCCGGGACGGCGAGCAGGTCGAGCAGGGACATCTGTCGGGGATCTACGCGGCGGGCCATCAGACGGCCTCCGTCCCGAAGATGCCCGCCCGGAGCTCGGGGGTAAGCTGGCGCCGGTGGGGGTAGACCGCCTGCAGCGCATGCGCGGCCTTGGCCTGATCGAGGCTCTCCATGCTCGCGAGGACGTGCCCGACGTGCGAGTGCGCGGCGGACCACCCGATCCCGTTTCGATGGGCGGCGCGGTCCTCGTCGCGGTCGCTCAGGAATCGGCAGCCCTCGTGGACGGCGACGCGGACGGCCTCGATGCCGGCGCGTTCCCACCAGGGGGATTCCATCAGGGCTTCGAGGCGGGCGGTGACATTCTCGATCAGGAGCTCGACCTCGCCGACGAGCTCGCGGGCGAGGACAGCATCCCGCACAGACGGGCGGTCCCCGAGCAGGGATTCGGCGAGCGTCTTCTTCCTCTTGTTCCAGGCCCACGATTTCGTTTCGAGGCATTCCCGCAGGGCGGCGATGGCCTCGGCGCGAGGGGCCCCGTTGGCGATCCATTCCCGATCAGCGGCCCTGATCGCCTCGACGCGCGCCTGCTCCCGCACGGCGTCGACGGCATCCGCGGCGGCCTCGGCGACCGCGACGGCGGCGAGGACGTCATCCTCGGCCGGGGCGGGGACGGCCTCCCAGCACACGGGCGTCAGGCTGTCCCAGGAGAAGCCGGCCTCGCGAAGGGCATCCCTGCCGGCGGAGTATGCCCGGGAGTAGCGGGCAACGTCCCGGTCGGGGGCGTCCGCCAGCCAGAGCGTGCGCTGGCCGAAGCGGGTCTGGCGCGTCCCGGCGTTGCGCCATGCCAGCCCGAGGACGCCGACGGGCAGGGCCTGCTCCACGGGCAGGGGGGAATGCGATGCCGCCACGGCCGAGGCCGCGATGGCCCCCATCGCGACGAGGAGAAGGACGAGGGTGACCATGGGGATGCTCCGTCAATTAGCTATTTGACGTATTTCAGCACTCGCCCCCCGCCGTGCGAAGGGCCAGCACAAATAAAAATCGGCCACAGGAAGCAATCGATACGTCAAAGCCGAAGTTACCGTTGACGTAAAATGTGCAGATTTTTTACGTAATTTGTGCATCTAACGAGAGCGATCATTTTTAGTTCGCCTTTGTTCGGGTGAACCCTTGCGAATGAGCTTGGTCGGGGTACTTTAGCGTCATCCCTTCAAACGATGACTGTCGGCCACGCATGCGCGATCAGCTACTCAGCACAGAGGACGTCCTCGCCCAACTGCGGGAGGCCTGCGCCGCCGCCGGCGGAAATGCTCGCTGGGCGAGGCGTCACGGTGTGTCCGACGTCTACGTCGGCGACGTCCTCCACGGCCGGCGCGGGCCGGGGGAATCGATCCTGCGCGCCCTCGGCCTGAGGCGCTGCGAGCCCCTCTATGTGGTCCGCACCCCCAAGGAGATCGCCCTCCACGACGCCGACGGCGTCACCCTCGTCACCGCGATGGCTGACTGATGTCCGCCCCCCGCTCCTTCGTCGACGGCCTCGTCTCCCTCGACGCCGTCGAGACCCGCAAGCGCCTGCAGGCCGCCCTGACCGAGGCCCGCTCCAAAACCGGCGGAAGGGGCGGCGACGGCGTTGCCGAGGCGATCCGCGAAGTGGAATCCGGGCTCCTCGCGGCCGCGCATTGGGCCGTCGGACGGATCGACGCCGCCCTCGCCGAGGCCCGGGCCGTCGCCGCCCGCGAGGAGACCATCGAGGAGGCTCACGCCGCGGTGGTTGCGGGCCTCGACCGGGACGACCCGCTTCGCCCGGACGTCTCCGCCCGGAACCTCGCCATCAGTCGCGGAGAGGCCCCGCCGCCCGGCTGCTGAGATCCCCGTCGACGCGCCAGGCGAGAGTGGCCCCACGATCCCCACCCCCATCCCCGAGGTAGTCATGAGCAAGCCCACCCTGCGCGAACAGGCCCACGCGCACATCGCCGGCGAAATCGCCGCCTCGGGCAGGCGCCCGGCCAACGAGGTCGCCGAGCGCATCCTGCTGCGCCTTGAGGAGCGGGGCATAAACGTCACCCACTCCACGCAAACGGATGCACTTCAGGCCCTCATCGGGCTCGATACCGTCTTCGACCTCTCGGGGGACAGGGAGGAGGATGTGGTCGAGATGGCGAAGCAGGTCGGCATCGACGATCCGACCAGCCTGCTCGCGGCCATCGCGAAGGTGCGCGAGATCCTCGACGGCCCGCGGTTCGCCGAGATGGCCGCCTCCTACTCCGCCGCTCCCGAATCCGTCGCCGCTTGAGGCCGCCCCGTCGACGCGCCCGGCGGCAGGGGCGCTCATCCGATCAGCATCCCCCCACACATAAGGAGAGCGCCCCGTGCGCAGCACCAAGCTCACCGCAGACCAGGTCCTTCAGGTCGACGCCATTATCGCGGGCGTGATCCGCAATCGTTACGGCAATCCTCCCTATCCGGCGGCCATGGGCATCCAAGATGCCATCGTCGAGGCAGGCTTCGAGATCGTACCGAAGGCGAAGGCCGGGCGCCCGTACATCATGGAGCGGACGACGGTCGACGGCGTGACGACCGTCCGGACCGCCGAGCTCGTGCCCGGACAGGAGACCGCGAACGAGAAGGCCGTCCGCGAGCAGGACGAGATCAGTGCCCGGATCTCGGAGGCGCGCCGCCTCGGGGATTGGAGCCGGGTGACCGACGCGGACATGCTGGCCATGATGTCCCCCATCCCCGGGGGGCGGACCTACGGCAACGACGACGACATCGTCGGCAGGACCTTCCACGACGCTGCGGGCGGGACTTTCAGGGGCGCGATGCGCGTGGTCCGCGAGGTCACCCGTCTCCGGGACAAGATCCGGATGGCATGGGCCGGCGGCCGCGGCACGTGGGACGCCGATGCCTTCGCCCGCCTGCAGGAGCTCGCCCCCGAGATCGCGAGCGAGCTCGACCGGTTCCTCACGAAGGAGAGCCGGGAAACGACTGTTGCGGTCACCTTCCTCAACGGTCTGGGGCGGGAGATCACCATGAACATGCAGATCGCAGGGCTCCGCTGATGCGCGCCCTCCTCAGCCTCGTCGCGGGTGGCCCCGGACGCGTCTCCACCAGCGCGGCCGCCCTCGTCATCATCGCGTTCGTCGCCTCCGGGCACGGCATGGATCTCCTCGTCGCGACGTGGTTCGCCCTGATCTTCGCGGCCGCCTTCTGCTTCGCGTTCGCCGTCCTCGCGATGATCGGGGCCGCCACGGGCGTCGCCGACGGGGATTCCGCCATCCCCGCACCGAGGCGGGCTGACCAATAGCCATCCCCGTCGCGCGCTCGGCGGCAGGGGCGCATCCCAAGGCCATCCCCCCATCATGAAAGGAGCGCCACCGTGCGCAGAGATACCTCAGACTTCAGGACCGAGTTCACCGTCCCCGATACCGGCAACACCCCGGACCGGGAATATGTCGTGCGCGTTGGCTGGCCCGAGTTCTACTCCAAAGCCATTCTCCTGCCTGAGGGCTCCGACGTCGCCACGGTCGCCAGGGCAGCCAAGGAAGCTGCTCGGAATTACCGGTGGGCGAAGGACAGGGTGAAGTGGCCCGCATTCAGTTGGGAGGAGGACCGGTTTCTCGCTCCGGACGAGCCGGCCCCCCAGACCTTCATCGTCGGCCCGAGCCAGGCCCTGATCGAGAGGCAGGGCGGCACGGTCGGATACCACGCCGCGCAGGCGGCGATGCGCAAGCCCAATCCGACCGCCGCGGAGGTCGCCGCCGCGCTTGGCAGGGGTTCCCCTGATGGTTCCCAGGGCAACATCTGGACCCTGTTCGACGCCCGGCATCGCACCCTGCGCCAGGGTGCGATCCACGTCCTCGACGAGGCCAGCGAGCGCAAGCTGCGGGACCTCCTCGCCGGCAAGGCGGTGCCGACCGGGCGCATCGTGGAGGTGACCTACAGCAATCCGGATGGCTGCGTTCGGACGCAGCGGCATGTCGAGTTCGGGCAGATCGATAAGGTGTCCTACGACCCAGCGCCCGTCGTTGTCGGGCGTGAAATCATGGACGCCATGGTCCTTTCAGCGTTCGAGCGGGTCGACCTCAGCCCTGGCACGAACGTCAAGGAGGAGGCCTATGCCCTGACGCCGAAGGCCGAGGCGGCGATCAAGGCGTTCGCCGAATCCGTGCCCATGACCCAGGAGGCGGTCACGGCCGGAAGCGACGCCCTTGAGCGCGAGATCGAGCGCTCCTTCGGCGAGCCCCTCGATGCCGTTCCCGATCCGGTCGAGGACCTCCAGGCTCAAGCGGTCAGGCGCGTCATCAAGGCGAACACTCTGCTAGCGCAGGCGGTGGAGGTCCTCGGCTGCGAGGCGGTGGACCTCCTCATGCACCACTTGGCCGCCCCAGACCTGTCCGAGGCCGCCTGATGGCGACGGCCACTCATGCCATCGTGTGCCGGGCGACGCGCGTCATCGTCTCCCGGCACACAAGCCTGGATTTCGCCCGGGCCGCTTGGCGCGCCCGGGCGTACCCCGGTGGGAACACCTCTCGCCCGCTCAAGCGTTGGGCGAGCCTCCATCACATCGCCCCCATTGCCCAAGCGCTAGCCAGGGCCCCGAACGAGGACGTCGCGTGAGCATCGTCGCATTCCCCCGCCGCCTCCCTCCTGTCGTGCTCGGCGCGTGCCGCGGCGTCCATGCCGTGGCGCCCCTCCCAGAGGCGGGCCCGCCGGCCGGGGACCTCACGCTGCGCGAGGTCCTCCTGGAACAGGCGCGGGCCCTGGCGGCGGGCGTCGAGGCGGAGGCGCCCGGCCTGATGGAATGCGTGCGAAACGGCAGTATCGCGGCAAGGTCTCGTTAACCGTAACTCGGGGCTCCTCTTGCATCGACGGGGAGCAACTGGCAGATTGCAATTAACTACCGCATGGTATTAACCACAGCTTTGCATTGTGCTGTCTTTTGCCTTGCGTATTAGGCTAGCTCCTTCGCATGCCGCCCACGGGCCGCACCGCAGGAGCACGTCATGTCCGAGACGACCCAGACCACCACCCAGACCCTCAGCCCCAGTGACAGGCCGTGGAACCCGCCCCGCCAGAAGGGGAAGGCCCGCGTGAAGCCGTGGCCCATCGCCGCCGAGCGCGAGTGGACGACAGACAGGCACGAGTTCGTGTGGGAGCTCCCCGACGAGGCCTACGAATCGCTGCGGCTGTGGGTCGCCCGCGTCGAGGCCGGTGAGCCCAAGGCCCTGGCCCTGGCGGAGGCCTGCGAGATCTGCGTCGTCCACCGCCACCGCACCGGCGTGCGCGACAGGCTCCAGCATCCGGAGGAAGTGCTCGGCCTGATCTCGGACGCCCTGTACGACAACTGGAGTGTCGGCATGACAGATCGAATGTCGATCCCGGAGACGGACCGGCTGATCGACCTGAAGACGGCCGCCGCGCGGGAGCTCATCGTCGAGATCTTCGGCTCCGATCCGGGCGACGTCATCCTGTTGCTGACGCAGCACAGCCACGAGGCGGGGGGACAGGAGGACTACGACCTCCAGGGGCAGCGGGACAGGGCGGAGAGGAGGCTGGAGCTCGGCACCGCCAACGCGCGGGATCGCGCGATTGCCGCCCTGGGCGCCGATTACTGGCGCTGATCGAAAAAAGTCGGCCGGCGGCCATTGTGGGATGCCGGCCGAGGGGTACCATGGGGGGGTGAGCAGGTTCCGCCGCTCAATCCGATGGGAAACCTCCGACCATGAACAAGCTTCTCCCCCGCACCGCTCGCTTCTCAAAGCCGGTCCGCATGCCCAACCGCCGGGAGCGCGAGGACATCGCCGACGGCCTCAAGCGCCACCGCCGCGATGCCCGCCTCGTCACGTGCCAAGTCGTCGATTCGCAGTGGGAGCCGGTCAACCCGGACCTCGATCTCATCGTCACCGCCCACAGCATCGACGAGGCCCGGCACGTCTGGGAGAGGTGGGCCGCCGACGTCGCCTGCGCCGAGGGGCGCTACATGCTGGCGCTCACGTACACGGCCCCGGCTGCGCACCCCCGCACCCGCCCCAAGGAGGAGACCACCGGGGTCGAGGTCGACCTCGACCGACTTGATTTCGAGGACGATTACGAAGCCCACGCCCATCTCGAAACCTCGCCGAACACGATCTGATCACCGGGCCGGTTCCGCCGCCCAATCGAAAGGGAAACCTCGACCATGACCAACACCGCCGCCCTGACCCGCCCCCGCGCCCAGGCCGAAGCCGCCGTCGCCGAGGCGAAGGTCGCCGCCCAAGCCGTCCTCGCCTACGCCCCGGGGACCGACACCCCCGCCGTCACCGCGGCCCGCACCGCCGCCACGAGGGCCAGCCGCCTCGCCCTGCTGATGATCGAGCAGTGGCTGGAGCACGAGCGCGACCGGGCTGACGAGGCGCTCCTCGGCGAGGGCGACGCCGAGGCTTGCCACGCGATCTTGAACTTCGAGTTCTGAGGCCCGCCATGCTCACGCCACTCCTTCTCCGCCAGGCCGGGGAGGCCCTCTTCGGAACGGAGGAGTGGCGCCACGCCGTCGGGCGCCTTCTCGGCGAGCATCATCCCGAGGGCACGCGCGAATCCGTCGACCCCCGCCGGGTCGCGCGCTGGGCCTCTGGGCAGCGTGAGATACCCGAATGGGTCGGGCCCCTGCTGGTCCGGCTCCTCCGGGAGCGGGCGGCAGACGCCTCCCAGATCGCCCGGGACATCGAGGGCGGATAGCAAAAGGGCCCCGGAGCGATCCGGGGCCCTTTCCTTATGCACTGTCCCAGATGACCCGGCTGATCGTGACGCTGTCCGGGGCGTCCCCGGGGAGCGCCGGCCTGTAGGGGCCCCACGATCCGCATCCCGGGCAGCCGTACGAATCGACGCTGGCCGGGTGGGGATAGTGGCGGTCTCGGCGGTCCGCCGGCAGGGTCGCCCGCCAGGCGTTGACCTCCGCGACATGGGCCTGGGCCTCCGCCGCGGTGATGGCGACGGAGACCCGGCCGCATCTGCAGCAGGTGACCTCACGCATTGTCGCCTTCCTCGGCCTCGATGCGCTGCTCCTCGGGCGCCTCCGGTGTCGCGGCAAGGCGCTCCTTGATCTCGGGCAGGGACACCGGCCGGTAGCCCCAGGCGTCCACACCGACGTCGCAGGACCGGCTCGTGCCGGGCAGCCGGCCATGGGAATGCCCGTAGAGGTGGAGGGCGCCCCGCCATGCGCCGTTCCAGGTCCTCAAGCCGTAGTGGCACAGTACGAGCCGCGTGTTGTCCACGTGGATGGTCCGCAGCATCTCCGGCGCACTCGCCCAGCCCAGCGCAAGGTGACGCGGGCCGTCGTGGTTCCCAATGATCAGGTGCTTGTTGCCCTTGAGGCGGGCGAAGATCTCCTGGCACCGCTCGGCCGAGGAGTTCATCGCGAAGTCGCCGAGGTGGAACACGTCGTCGCCGGGGCGGACCATGCTGTTCCAGGCATAGACGAGGTCATCGTCGTGGCGGGCGACGTCGTCCCAGGGGCGGCCCTCCATCTTGAGGATGCCCCGGTGGCCGAAGTGCGTGTCCGCCGTGGCCCACACACGGTGGGACGAAAAAGTGGCGCGGGTCTTGTTCTTCATGATGGCAGCCTCCGTAGAGGGGGCTGCGCGCGCTCAGCGTCACGCCCCCGGGGATGGGATCTCGTCGTCGTCGGGGGGCGCTATTCGTTTCATCGGTGCCTCTCGGGCCGGGTGAGTCGTCACGATCGCAGCTCACGATTCCCTCGGTCAAGGCGACCCTGGGCGGGGCGTGCGATCACGGTGAAGGAATGCCTAACGGTCGGGCGGACGCCCGTGCCGGAGGTCCTCGAACGCGGCCCGGCACCAGGGCGGATACTGGCTCGGCCCCCGCTTCTCCCAGGCCTTTGGGTGCGGGCATCCGGCCGTGATGAGACGAATTACGGTGTCGAGGCTCGCTCCGGGCCCGAGGCGCGCCTGCATCCGCTCGACGCAGTAGGCCCCCCGGCGATGCGGGCACCAGCGGCACGTCACGCGGATGCGCCGATAGGGGAATTCCCCGAGGGTCCGAGGTTCGTCCATCCAATCCTGCACCCTTTTCCGATCATGCGCGTTCCCTATCTGTTCTCAGGGATGGAGGGGTCAATGCTGAGCTACGAGGATCTGCGGAACGCGACCGCCGGCGACGAGCGGGACGCCCTGTGGCGGTCCCTGGAGCAGGACGTGGCGGAGATCCGCCGCGGCGGTCGGGGGATGATCCAGGCCGAGCGCCCGGCCGATCTCGCGCGGGCCCTGGGACGCGACCGGCGGGCTCAGGACCCGAGGCGCGCCCGCTCCGCCTCGTAGGCCTCAAGGACAGCGGCGACCCACAAACTCATTCCCTCGGCCTTGAGGTCGAGGCGTTGGCTGTGGATGTAATGCTTCAACGTAATAGAGGCTGCGAGCTCGCGCTCCGCGTCGGCGCCGGTGCGAGCGGCCGCTTTGTGGGCGAGGATCGCGCTCCCGGCGCCGGCCAACTTCTCCAGGTCGAGGAACGTCGGAAGGGTCCGCCGGACGTCGTGCGGGGTCCACGGCCTGATGTCGTGAGCCGCGAACAGGTCCGCGCCGGGGCGCTCCGTCATCTTGCCGCTGCGGCCGCCCTTCGGGTCGCCCTGGAGACGGCCGAACAGCTGGGTCAGGCCGGTTGGGTAGACCGCCTTGCCGGCCACGCGCGAAGGGAACAGATATGGGGATTCCGGGTCAGTCTTGAACCGTGCCAGGACCGCGAGGGCCTGGGGCGGGATCGGAACGGCGTGAGGCCTTGCCGCCTTCTTCGACTTGGCGGACTTGGGACCCTTCATCTCCGCGGCGGTCCACGTCCAGATCTGCCAGCCCGGGCGCTCCGGCCAGGACCGCACCGTCGCCTTCTTCGTACCCGTCAGGGCACCCGCCCTTTGACCGGTGAACACGACGGCCCACAGTGCGGCCAGCATGCCGTCGGAGGTCTCCTTGGCTGTCCCGCCGAGGCTGCGGTGCCGCTCCGCGATGATCAGCGTCCGGACTAGCTCCGATACGGTCGGCGTGTGCTCCCTCGGCGTCGAGGACCAGTCGACGTGCAGCCCGTCGCGCCACCAGGGATACGGAATCCGTGCCAGCCCCGACAGGATCGGCTGATCGCGCTTGGCCCAGTCAAGGGCCGCGCGGACGGCCTCCATCGTGTCGGCGGCCGCGCTCGGGGTGCGGTCCGCGGCGACGGCATCCCGTACGCGTAGCAGATCGGCCTGATCGACGTCGGCCGCGAGCTTGCGCGCCAGATCATCCGTCACCGCCCGCCGCAGGTGCTTCTCGAACTGTGTCGCCCATCGCGGGACGAACCCTGGCAGGACCTTCGCGAGGTAGAGGTCGACAAGGTCGGCCCACTCCCAGGGCCCGTCGCGACGGCGCTCTTCCTGGCTCTGCTCCGAAACCGTCTCCGGGAACGCGGCGTCTAGGGCGTCGGCCGGCGACATGCCGCGCCGGTGCGCCTCCTGCCAGACGCGCAGGTTCGCTCGGCTCGGAACGCGCCCGTCCCGCAGGTCGACGCGGGAGCGCTGCGCCGCCTCGCGCGCCGCGGCGACCGGCAGGTCCATGTCGCCGAGGCGGACGGTGCGCTGCTCCGTCTTCAGATACCAGGCGCCGCCGGTCTTCCCGACGCGGAGCACGAGGCCCCGCTCCAGCTCGTCGGCCCACTCGTGGCCACGGCCCTCTATCCGGCCGCCCGCGAGGAGCTTCTGCGCCGCCTTCACGTGGGTGGCGGTAAGACGGGCGCGAGTGCGACTCCAGGTGTTGGGGGCGGTTGCCATACGGGCTCCGGGGGCTGATACCAGCCTGATACCAGCCGGGTCCGGAAACCGATGGCAAGAGTCCCCAGTGATTCCCAGCGGGGATTCCACAGGGTATCCAGTGGTTTGGTAAGCGGTGGAGAGATCAGGAAGATCGCCGCGAACCTTGCGTGTCAGCCTTCCAAGCTGAATACCCGGGTTCGATTCCCGGTACCCGCTCCACATCCCCTTGTTCCCGACGAAACCGTGATGAACCAAACCGGGCGACCAGGTTTGCGCATGATTGCCTGCGCTCCACGCCGGACAGCATCCTGCACGCGTGGTCGCGGGTTGCCCCGACCATAGCCGGGATCGGGAGAACCCGGCTTAACGCGTCCCTCGCGGTTAAACCGCCTTGAGATGCCATCGCAGCGGCAGCGCAACCGCCGTGAGGCAGGCGATGCCGCCCGCCTGGAGCGCCACGAACCAGCCGATGCGACGCGCGGCATCGTGACGGGTGATGATTACGCCCCTCGACGGTAGCCCAGCGCGTCGGCGGTGACCTTGCCGCGGAACAGCCAGCAGACGTGAACGGCGTTCTCCAGGATCACCGGCAGGAGCACGATCGTCCCGCCGAGGAGGACGCGCTGGCTGCTCGGGTGGGTGGCTGCCATAGGACAGCAGGAACAGGCTGCGCCGAACCAGGAACGGCATGACGTCGTCGCGCCATAGGTGTTGGCGCCGTCATGGTCGCCGATGACGGATTGAGGCGGCGCGACAAGTCCGGCCATCTCCGAGGTGCGGTGCAGCCCGTCGCCGGCATTCGCACCCGAGCCCAGGCGCCCGAGTCCTGCACTCGAGTCCCGGCACCATCCGGATGCGATCTCAGGCGCGACGATCCCGAGACACGGCACGTCCTGCCCCGATGTCTCGACATCTGGAAGCCGGCGCGGGCTCGACCGACGCACGGAAGCTGCCATCGCGATACCCTTTTCGATGCAATCGAACGATACTGCGACCGCAGATTTCGAGTCGTTGGAAGAAAGCGCGAATTAATCATAGCCGACGTTGCGTAGTTTTATGTTGGAACAAACGCCAATGGCGGCCTTGTCATAGTTGTCGGTCTTCGTGCATTCTCCGATGACTAAATCAGACGGAGGATCACATGCCCGAATCGGCATTGTTTCAGGGCGAATACAGTGAAGCGAACGGGCAGATCAATCGTACATTTCTGCTTGCCGAGACCTTCGACTTGATTGATGCACGTGCGAAGATGGAGCAGCTCAAGCGGGCGGTCGAATGGATGCGTGAGGCGGCAGCCAAGGTCTGCGAAGAAGAAGTCTCTGTCCTTGCGCCACAGGCGGCGTGTGAGTGGGGCGTGATCACCTCCACTGAAGAAAGTCGGCGCGTCCAGAAGCTTTGCGACGCGATTCGAGCCCTGCCGCTTCCCCTGTCGGACGATAGCAGTGCCCGCGAAGGCGCCCAGAGGGTCGTCCTGGTCGAGGGAACATCGAACACCTTGAGCGTCGATCGTCTCTAAGCTGTTGGCTCGGAACTCCGCCTGCCGGACACGCATCCTCAGCAAGGGCTTGCGCTCGTCCCGCCAGGGCTGAGCGGGATGCGATATCGCCAGCGCGAAGCGTCTGGCGCTTCCCCCCAGATCTCTCCGGCCGACAACGGATCGAGGACAGCAATCCCTTCGCGTCTCCGTCGGGCGCACGGTTCGCGATGACAGAAGTCCCGCGGAGGTCGCGACCCCTGCGCCGCGGCCAATGATCCGACAGAAACACGGGCCTCCCGATTCATCATTATCCAAACCGAACCCGCACGAACTTTGCTCCGACGAGTAGGCTAGGATCGAGACCTTGGCACAGGACCGCGAATCGACATTTTTCGCGACGATCTGGCTCGTCGGATCCAACCTTTTTCGACTCGGGATGGCCTTTGCTCTCATTCCTGTCCTGACGCGGCTCCTGTCACCTGAAGATTACGGGCTCTTCAATCTCGTATTTCCGCTGATCATCACTCTCACCTGCGCTGCGGATCTTGGATTCTCTCCTGTCCTCGTACGATCCGTATCGAAGAATCCAGCGCAGGAAACGACGGTTCTTCTCATCAGTATTCTCGGTGGCGCCGTTATCTCGCTCATCTTGTTCGCCAGCAGCGAAGCGATCGAACGGCGGATGGGCCAGCCGGGCCTGAGCGTTCTTCTGCGAGAATGTACGATCGTTCTGGTGCTCGGCGCAGTCTGCAGCGCGCCCTTCGCTCGCTTGCAGCGGGAAGGGAAGATGCTTGGTTTTGCGATCGGCGACGTTGCGGGCGTCGTTCTCGGCGGCGTGGTGGCGATCGTCGCGGCCTGGAATGGTGCCGGCGTTCAGAGCCTGGTGCTTCAGCAAGCCGTTTCGATTATCGCGCGTTTATCGATCGCCGTGTTTATCGGAAAATTCGAAGTCGTTTTTGCCGTCGATAAAGAGTTTATTTCCAGGAACGCCAAGTTTGCTTTCTATGCCTTCAATTCGATTGCGATGAATGTCATCACGAAGAGCGTCGACAGCCTGCTGATCGGATTTCTGCATGGGGCATATGCCCTGGGCCTCTATAGCATTGCGATGCAAGTCGTCCGGCTCCCCGAGTCCTTGGTGGTCGGTCCGATTTACACGACATTGCTGCCGGCGTTTTCCCGAGCGGTCAGGGAACGTCGGGATTTCGTGAATCTCTACACGGCCTCGATGTTCCTCGTTTTCTCCTTTTGCCTCTCGGCGCTGTGTGGGATCGGCCTCGTTTCAGCTGATATCGTGGCGCTCTTCCTGGGTTCGAAGTGGGAAGGTGCAGCGCCGATCCTGATGGTGCTCATCATCTATGCGTTCGGAAATTGCATCAACGTCGTTCAGCAGGCGGCTCTCCTGGGATTGGAAAACGCGAAAATCCCGTTCCAGATCTCATGTTTTTCGACGATGGGGGTCGTTGTCGGGATCTTGGTCGGATCACAGTGGGGCGTTCTCGGAGCGGTGATCGGTGTAAGTCTGTCGAATCTCGCCACCGGCTTGGCAATGATGGTTGCCGTGTGTCGCCTCCTGGAAATACCGACCTCGACAGTTTTGCGGCAGGCCGTCTTGCCCCTCGCTGCGGCAGTCACGATGGCCATGTCGATCGTGATCTCGCGAGACCTGCTGCTCGCAGTCGATCCCTTCGTCAGGCTTGGAAGCTTGATATCGATCGGGGGGTCGGTCTTTATCTCGGTCTATCTTCTCGGGGGCGGGTATACAAAGCTGCAGATCGCACTCGGATCTTTGAGGATCAGAGGTGAGATACCCGGCCATATCGACGTCGACGGATCTTCTCCCTCTCTGAGGCCTGCGCGCTCGTAACACGGCTCGTGCAGGGCAATCGGAGGGCCGGGATTCAGCGCCCCGATTTGGGGCCTTATCCCTGAGATCGGCGCGTTCCCGAGCCACGGGGCGGTCGAGCCGAGTGGCTATCCGAGCGCTTTGCCAGAGCCTGCCCGATGCCGGGACGGTGCTCGCTCGGGACGGGGTGCTGCAGGTCATCAGCCGCTCGCCACCAGAGCAGGGAGGGGCTGAAGGTGGCGCCGAAGATCGCCACCGCAATGGTCAAGGTTGCTCCGCAGCCGTCGATACGCGGCGATGTCCCATCCGAGCCCGGAGACGCGACAGGGGCAAACATCAACTTGCCACGAGAGGCAGACAACTTCCGCATCGGTGAGTTCGGCAAGGCGATCTCGGGCGCGTAGGACCGCCCATTGCCGCCGCCGCCAACGCACCGGTTCCGTCAGATCGAATACCGTGACGACGCTCCCGGTCCAAACGCGCCTACGCGCGTTGGTCCGGCACTTGCGCCACGTTGCAGGCATCCGCCCGAAGCCGCCAATCCGCCAAGCGGTGGGCTTGGCAGAACAGGGTCCTCCCGGTCACGATGGTAGAGTCCCGCGACGCGGCCGAGACGAGGATCGAGGACCGAGGGGCGACGCGTCGCTGGCGCGATATCGTCCGGGCCGCTTCGATCCGACGCCTCAGGCTGCCTTGATCAGTTTGCATTTGCCCTCCTGGGACCAGGGTCCTTGGACGCGGACCTCTGTGCAGAAGGCGTCGACCGCACGGGTGACACCGGGGAACCGCCCACCGAGCCGGTCGTAATCGTCGGCGATCAGGAGGCCTCCCGGGCGCAGAACCGGCCACCACGCGCGGAGATCCGCCATCACGGACGCCTCCTCGTGACCGGCGTCGAGATGGATCACATCGGCCGGCACGCCACGCAGATGCAGCAACTCGGCCGCGTTCACCGAATCCAGCGGAAGCGGCAGGATGCGGTCGGCCAGCCCTTCGCGCAGCACGTTGGCGAGGAAGGTCCGGTACAGGCTCGGATAGCCATGTTCGGTGACGAGTTCGGCGAACAGCGCCGGGTCGGCCCAGTGGTCGACGGCGCCGAGCCAGGTGTCGACCGCGATGACCGTTCCGTCGACGCCGTGCGCCGCCATGGTCCGGGCCAGATTCAGGCTGCTCGCCCCCTTCCAGACGCCGATCTCCACGACCACGGCGGGGCGGAACTCGGTGATCGCCGCGTCGAGATAGGGATGGACGCTGCGCCAGCCCTGCAAGTCGAGGGGGCGCAGGTCGTCCGGTGGATTCGCGAACGGGTCGCGCCCGTGCCAGAAGGCATCGAGGAGTGCGCCGCGAGTAGTCCGGGGTTGGCTCATGAGGTCGGCTCGCGATGGAGGTTGCGCCGATCGGGGGGATCGGGCCTGAGGGATGGGGGTCAGCCGCGCGGCGCCCGCTTGGCCTGCGCGTAGAGGGCTTCGCAGCGCGACAGCCAGAGGTCGCGGGTGAACAGGCGCAGGACCCGTGCGTGCGGGACCATGCGCGGGATGGCGAGGGCCGCTACGACCGCCCGGGCGAGCGCCGGTCCGTCGCCATGGGGCGCAAGGCATCCCGCCTCGCCGACGACCTCCTCGGCGGCGCCGCAAGCGATCCCCGCCACGGGGACGCCGCAGGCCATGGCCTCGATCGCCACGAGGCCGAAGGGCTCGTCCCAGCAGGGAGTGAACAGGAAGACCGAGGCGCGGCCGATCTCGCGGGCCAGGGCGTCGCCGGCGAGGTGGCCGCCGTAGCGGACAGGGCCGCCGAGCCGTGGGGCGATCTGTGCGTCCCAATACGCCCGATCCTCGATCGGGCCGAACAGGGTCAGCGGGAGGCCGGCCTCTCGGGCCGCCGCCACCGCCCAATGCGGCCCTTTGACCGGCGCGATGCGCCCGGACCAGACCGCGCTGCCGTCGCCGCGCTCGCGATAGGGCCAGGCCGCCGGATCGACGCCGTTGTGGAGAACGGACACGCCTTCGGGCGGCGCATCGGGCCACCAGGCCCTGCCATGAGCCTCCGACGTCACGGTGATCCGGTGGCCGGGGACGAGGCTGTCCTGAACGAACCAGCGCAGGGCGTCGTACGGGGGCACGTGGAGCGACGTCACGGTCGGCACCGCGGCGAGGCGCCGGCGCTCCAGGGGCAGTCGGCTCAGGGAATTGTTGTGCAGCACGTCGAAACCGCCGGCCGCGATCCGGTCGCACGCTGCCGCGTAGCCGTCATCCACATGGGCGACGAGGCCGGAATCGGCCCGGTGCTCGCGCCCGGGGAAACTGCGCTCGTGATGCACCGGGATCACCGGGTCGATGGTAAATCGCGGGTCGCTGTCCCCGGCGGCGAACAGGACGACTTCGTGTCCACGCGCCATCAATCCCTCGGCCAGGACCCAGGCATGGGCTTCCATGCCGCCCGCGAACGGCGGGGCCACCGGATGGCGCAGATGGGCGAGGAGGGCGATCCTCACGCGGTGCGCGCCTGCGACGCCCCTTGTGACGATTCTTGCGACGACCCCTGCAACGATTCTTGCGACGTTCTTTGTGCTTCGAGGAAGCGGATGACGGAGGCCGCGTTGCTGTAGGGCTGGTGGCTCTGCTGGCCGGTCAGCGCAAGATCGCCGGCTTCGGGGCGGCGCAGGATTCGGATCGGCCGATCGGGGGTGTCGTCGATCAGGCCCATCACCTTGAACGCATAGAGCCAATGGCCCATCGTGCGGTATCCCCACTTGGCCTCGAACAGCTCCGCATTGCGCACCACGCTGTCGAGGTGGTGGACCGGAGGCATGTGGTGCGGATGGTACTGGTGATAGGCCAGTCCGCCCTTCATCCAGGCGATCGGGGTGCCCCGCTGGTCGAGGATCTTTCCGAAATCCGTGTCCTCGCCGCCGTAGCCCGTATAGCGCTCGTCGAAGCCGCCGGTGGCCAGGAAGGTGGCGCGCCGGATGGCGAAGTTGAGGGACCAGAAGCAGCGGTAATCCGGGCAGATCTCGAGGCCCGAGGCCGGGGGGCCGCGTCGATCGGAGTGGCGCTCGGCGACGCCCGCGAGGGTTTCATAGGTCCAGTCCCCCGTGGTGGCGCGCTCGGGCAGGTGAAGGACCTCGCCCATCAGCAGCCCGTCGAGCTCGCCAAGTCCCCGCGCATAGTCGGCGACGAGGTCGGGGGCCGGAATGCAGTCGACATCGAGGAAGACCACGGCGTCTCCCCCCGCCGCCGCGACACCCTGGTTGCGGGCTGCCGCCAAGGGCAATTCGGGACCGGGTACCAGGATCTGGCGGACCGGAAAGCCGAATTCGGGCAGGTCGTACGGCGCGTCCTGCATCACCGCCACGATGATCTCGACGGGCTTCCGGGTCTGGCGCTCCAGGCCGAGGAGCTGGTTGTGCAGGTGGGCGGGCCGTCCCTTGGCCAGGGTCACGACGGAAACGGTGGACATGAGGCGGTCTGACTCCGGGAGATTTCGAGGGCCGAGAAAAGCAGGCGCGTGACGGGACGTGGTCAGCCGGCGACGACACCGAGCGCCGGGCGCTCCGTCGCCCCGCGCCAGAGGTCGTCGGTCAGGCCCTCGAGCCAGCCGGCGGCGCGGGCGGCCGCGTCCGGCGCGTAGAGGCTGCGCAGGGGACCCGTGTCGAGGCTGCGCGCCAGGGCGAGAAGGTCGCGCCAGCCCTGCAGGTCACCGGGCCAGACCGGGGCCTGAACGGCGGCGCCAAGCCGGACCAGGGCCTCGGCCTTGCGGGTCTGCTCACCGAAATAGCGCCATTCCGGCATCACGATCAGGCGCCCGCCTACGCGCGCCACCTCGTGGATGGTGTTGTCACCGGCCGACGCCACCACGATGTCGGCGGCGGCGAGGTAGTCGGTCACCGAAGGCACCCAGCCGAGTTCGCGCAGGTTGGAGAAGTCGGTCTCGTGGCCCTCGCGGTGGGTCGGCCCGAGGGTGAGCCAGAGGGCGTCCGGGACCGCGCGGGCCGCCACCGTCAGGGGGGCGTAGGGCGTGCCGCTGCCGCCGCCGCCGGTCACCGCCACGACGATTTCACGCTCCGGATCGAGGCCGAGCTTCGCCCTCGCTTCCGCCCGACCCGGTACGCCGTCGACGCTGGTGCAGAGGCCGCCGCTGTAGAAGGTCTTGGCGCGCAGATGGGCCGGGTAGTCGTCCTGCTCCATACGCTCGTCGAAGGGTGCCAACATCCCGACGCAGGCCTCGTAGGCGCCAACATGGCCGATGTCGGAGCGGTCGCCATGCATGCGGATCTGCACCGCCGGCACGCTGGCGATGCGCGACAGCAGGGCGATCTCCGCCGAGACGTCGACCACGAACAGGCCGACGTCGCGCTCGTCGAGATGGTCGAGGATGCGCCGCATGGTCCGGCGCATCTCGGTCAGCCCGAGCGGTACGCAATGCATCACCTGCGGCGTCGGCTCGGCATAGAGGCGCGGAGTCGGCACCCCGGCGCCGATCATGTTCGGGAGAGCCACGATCTCGATGTCGCGGGAAAACCCATCGAACAGCTGCGGGCCGGCGGTGAGCACCGAGACCGGCCGGTCACGGGAGAACTCGGCCGCCACCGCCATCGTACGGTTGGCATGGCCCCGTCCCTGGTGATGGACGAAGAACGCGATGGGCTTCTTCATGGCTTGGGATTCGCAAATCGTCAGGAGAACAGGGCGTCAGGCCGCAGGGCGGCGGCGATCTCGGCGGCGTCCGGGACCCGGATGACCCGGATCGCGGGAGCCTCCATATCCCAGGCGATCAGTCCGGCGGCCCGGAACTGACCGAGCCAGTAGGTCATGCACCAGCGCCCGTGAGTCCGGTGGAAGCGCGCGGCATTGGCGAGGATCGGTTCGAAGTGCTGGAGCGGCGGCACGTGGACCGGATGGTGCTGGTGATAGGCGCGCGCTCCCGCAACCCAGAAGATCGGCAGGCCTCCGGCATTCAGGCGGACGGCGAGGTCCGTCTCCTCCCCGCCATAACCCGCATAGGCCTCGTCCATGCCCCCGACCGCCTGCCAGGCCCGTGCCGGCAGCGCGAAGGACAGGCCCCAGAGCTGGCCGGGATCGGGCTCCCGTCGCAGACCCGTCGGCGGCACCGCCGGCCGGGCCGGATGCACCTGACCGAGGCGGGCCAAGGCCGTTTCGTCGGACGCCGCCGCGAGGTCCAGCCCTGGCGGCAGATACAGGACTTCGCCGAGAAAGAGGCCTTCGCCCTGCATTGCCGCGTGCCGGTAGGCGTCCACCAGGGTGGGAGATGGAATGCAGTCCACGTCGAGGAAAAGCAGCAGGTCGCCGGCTGCCGCCTCGGCGGCACGGTTGCGGGCGGCGGCCAGCGGCATCGGTTCGCCCGCGACGAAGAGGTGGCGGACCGGACAGCCCGGGTCGGGCAGGTCCGGGGCCGGCTCGGGCTGCATCCAGGCGATCACCAGTTCGCGCGGGGCCACCGTCTGTCGGGCCAGGCCCCGCATGAGGTTGCGCAGGCGGTCGGGCCGGCCCCGAACCAGCGTGAGTACGCTCGGCGAGAGCGGCGCCGATGCATCAGCCGGCATCAGCCAACATCCGGCGGAAATGGCCGACGCCCTCGATGATGCCGCGGGCGTGCGAGGTGCGGGCCACGTAGGAATGCTTCAAGGCCGCGTGGCTCGCCAGATCGTCGGAGTAATTCGCCACGATGATCGCCTGGGACTGAGCGCGCAGCATCTCGACATCGTTCCCGGAATCGCCCGCGACGAAGACGGCTCGCCCGGGCAGGCCGTAGAGGTCGCGGACATGGCCGACCGCCGTGCCCTTCGAGGCCGCCTGCGGCAGGACGTCGAGGTAGAGGCCGTGGCTGTGGATCACGTTGGCGCGCAATCCCGCCTGCGCCAGGGTCGCGCGCACGGCCTGGACGGTTGCCGCATCCGCGAAATAGCTGAGCTTGTGCCCGCGCTGCTCCAGGGAGCCCTGCGGCATCAGCCCGTCGAGACCGGCGAGCGCAGCCGCCACCGCGGAACGCTCCCAGCCGGCGGATACGACGGCGCGCCAGGCCAGATCGGCCGTGTAGGTCACGCCGTTGGGGTCGAGATGGTAGATCTCCGAGCCCACCGAGGTGATCATCACCTGCGGTCGCGGACTGTCCTGCTGTTCGAGGATCGCCATCGCGCTGTGGAAGGAGCGACCTGTGGCGACACCGAAGGCCAGCCCTGCCTGCCGGCTGCGCCAACGCCGGAAGATGCCGAGCGCCGCCGCGCAACCCACCAGCGTGTTGTCGATGTCGCACACCAGCAATTGGCGGGGCGCCGCCAGCGGCGGCTCGGGTGCCAGCAGCGCCCGCAACAGGGCGTGGTAGCGCGCGGCGTGCTGATCCCAGTCGTAGGCGGCCGCGGCGCGGGCGCCGCCCGCCACGCAGCGTGCGTACAGGGCGGGCTCGTCGAGGAGCCGCAGGCAGGCGGCCGCGATCGCGTCGGGCGCGCGCGGATCGACCAGAAGTCCGTTGCCGCAGGTCTCGACGATGTCGTTGGGGCCGCCGCTGTCGGTGGCGACCAAAGGTAGCCCGGACGCCGAGGCCTCCAGTAGCGTCAGGCCGAAGGGTTCGTTGAGGGCAGGGTTGACGAAGAGGCCTCCCCGCGCGCGCGCAGAGGCATAGATCGCCGGCACGTCCTCCGGACCGTGGGTCTTCGGATAGGCCACGCGGCCGTAGAGATCGTAGCGGTCGATCAGCATCAGGATCTCCCGCATGGTGTCGGCCATGTCGCCGTCGAGCGCGTCGATGTCCTCGCGCGTCCCGGCCATCAGCACCAGGTTGGCCCGGGCCTGAAGGGTCGGACTCTCCCCGTAGGCCCGCACAAGGGCGCCGAGGTTCTTGCGTGCCACCGGCCGGGCCAGAGCCAGGAGCGTGGGCTTCCCCGGGTCGCGCAGGAAGCGATCGATGGTGGCGTCCACGCGTGGCAGAGGCTCGGCCGCCGCGAAGCGGGCCAGGTCGCTGCCCGGCGGCAGGACGCGGATGCGGCCGGGATCGTAAGCCGCATATCCGGCATACTGCACCTCGGCCTCGTCGCGGGAGGAGGTGATGACGAGGCGCGCGCGCGCCAGCGCGTCCTCCTCGGCGCCGATCCGGCGGGCGAGGTCCGGGTCATCCTCGGCGCCCGAACCCAGCATGGAGGCCTTGACCCGACCCAGGGAGTGGGCCGTGAACACGAAGGGAATGCCGCACTCGGCCTCGACGATCGCGGCGACGGACGCGGCGTCGGCGTAGTGGGCGTGGATCATGTCGGGCGCGCGCGGCTGTAGGGCGATCCAGGCCATGAGGCTGCGCGCGAAGCTGGCGACCTCCGCGTGCATGTCCTCTTTCGCGCGGTAATCCGGTGACGCGCTCGCGAGCCGCACGAGCGTGACCTTGTCGGAGATCGGCTCTTCGGGCACGGCGTAATCAGGGCCGTGCGCGCCCTCGAACAAGCGCGTCGCCATCACGATCCGATCGAGGCCTACGTCCTGAGACGAGGCCGCCACTAGATCCAGCAGATAGCGAATGTGGCCTCCCGTGTCGGCGGTCAGGCCAAACACGACACCGCCGCCGCGCAGGCAGCCTTGCAGGGCGACATGTAAGATAAACATCAGGCCGCCAGCGACTCACGAACAATCGAATAAATGTATGTTAAAGTCGAGGAAGACGTTTTGATCCGTGTCGCCCAAGTCGCCCCGAACATTTTCCCCGTTCCCCCTGAGCATCATGGCGGTACGGAGCGGGTCATTCATGACCTAAGCACGGCACTACGAAGCCTGGGCGTGGAAATAACGCTTTTTGCATCATCCGACAGTGCGACAGACTTGCCGCGGGTCGGCGACAATCCGAGCCTCGCCGCCCTGGAGCGCCGTCACGGACGCGTCGCCCCCGGCGTCCCGGCAGCCCTGGACGCCCTGCAATTGGAAGCTTTGCGCCTGAGGCTCGACACCTTCGACATCGTGCATGGCCACGGCGAATTCGCGCATGCCGCGCTTCTCGGCGCACGCCGGCGCCACAGCCTGACCACCATCCACTGGCGGGTGGACGAACTCGACCGGGCGCTGTTCTTCGCGGGGTTTCCCGACCTGCCGGTGGCGGCGATCTCGGCCGCGCAGGAAACCGGCATACCGGTCGCAAATCGTGCCGGGATCGTCCACCACGGCATCGCGCGGGATCGCTATGCCCTGCGGACGCAGCCCGGCGACCACGTCGCCTTCGTGGGCCGGATGACCGACCAGAAGCGGCCGGACACCGCGATCCGCGTGGCGCGCGCCGCCGGCATCCCGATCCGTCTCGGGGGCACCATCGACGTCGGCAATCCCGATTATTTCGAGGACCGGGTGCGGCCGCTCCTCGGCGACGACACGACCTATCTCGGACCGGTGGACGATTCCCGGAAGGCGGACCTCCTGGGCGGCGCGCGGGCGCTGCTCTTCCCGATCGACTGGCCCGAACCCTTCGGACTCGTGATGATCGAGGCGATGGCCTGCGGCACCCCCGTGGTGGCCTGGAATCGGGGCTCCGTGCCGGAGATCGTCGAGGACGGCGTCACCGGGTTCATCGTCGGCTCCGAGGTGGAAGCCGTGGCGGCCCTCGGGAGGATCGACCGCCTCGACCGCGCCCATATCCGGCGCCGCTTCGAGGCGCGCTTTACCGCCGACCGGATGGCAGCCGATTATCTCGCGATCTATCATCGCCTGCTCGCGGCCTGATGCGCGTCGCCCTTCTCGCGTGGGATTACCCGCCGGCCCCGAGCGGATTGTCGACGGCGGCCCGGGAGATCGCCGAAAGCCTCGCGGAAGCGGGAGCCGAGGTCACGGTCTTCACGCTCGACCGGATCGGCCGTGACCGGATCGGCGGCGTGACGGTGGTGGGCGCCGCCCTGCCGCCCGGCGGCGGATTGGCCCGTCTGCGGCTCTGGGGCTCGGCCGGGCACCTCGCCGCGCCGCTGGCCTTTCGCCGCGTGGTCCTGGCCGACCATGCGCGCGTCCCCTTCGACATCGTCGAGGCGACGAACTGGTACGCTCCCGCCGTGATGCTGGCCGGGCGGCGGGACCTGCCGCTGGTGACCCGAAGCTCGACGCCGGCCGCCTTCACGCGGGATTCACGCGGCTCGCTGCGCGACCGCCTGGATGGCCGGAGCGCGGATGCCCTGGAGCGACGCCAGGCCCGCGGCAGCGCCGGGCTCATCGCCAACACCGCCGAGCACGGGACGGTGATCGCCCGAGCCTATGGCCTGTCCGGCCGGCAGCCCGAGGCGGTGATCGGCCTCAGCCTTCCCCCGGAGATCCTGGCATCGGCGCGCTGCGCGTCCTACCCGGATGCGGACGGGCCGGTGCGCCTGCTCTTCGTCGGCCGGGCGGAGGCGCGCAAGGGCTTCGACGCGCTTCTCGACGCGGTCGCGATCCTCGGCGACGAGGCGGAGCGGGGTGCCGCTCCCGCCTTCCGGCTGGATCTGATCGGCGTGCCCCCGGAGGATCTGCCGACCGACTTGCCGGAGGCGGCGCGCGCGCGAATCCACGCCCGGGGGCGAGTGCCCGCCGCGGCTTTGGCGCAAGCCTATGCGGCGGCGCACGCGGTGCTCGCCCCCTCGCGCTACGAGAGTTTCGGCCTCGTCTACCAGGAGGCGCTGGCCTATGGCCGGCCCGTATTGGCCTGCGCCGAGGATGCGAGCGCCCGCGCCTTCGTGGGTGTGCCGGGAGCAGGTTCCCTGGCGCAGGAGGCCACCGGCCCGGCTCTCGCCGACGCCCTGCGCCCGCTCCTCGCCGATCCGGCTCTGCGTCTGGCCTATCGCAGCCGGGCGCTGGCGGAATCAGGCCGGTTCACCCGGGAGATCCTGGCTCGCGAGACACTCGCTCTCTACGCCCGCGCCATCGCGGCGGTCCGATTTCGCGTCGAGGGCTACGCGCCCGAAGACTCGGAGCCTTAATCCCGGTAGGGGCGCAGCAGCGCGGTTTCCTCCTCGGGGCGTCCGCGCCCGGGCTCAAGGCGCTCATAGTGCCGCGAGCGCGCGAGGACATGGGCTCGGTCGAGATGGTGCTCGATCGCCCCATGCAGGCTGATCAGGCTCCGCGGCCAGCCGCCGTCGAGCGCCGGCCGCTCGTGCACCCGCCCCGCATATCGCACGGACCGGTGGTTCAGTCGGTATTGCACATCCGGATAGACGTCCGCGAGGAGGCCGTCGACCCGGTTCCGGCGCGCCAGCCCGACCGAGACGACGTCCCCCGCCTCGGCCAGAGCCGCCAGAGCCGCCAGGCGCCGGCCGGCCTCGACGGCCAGGGTCTCGTCGGCATCGAGTTGCAGCATCCAGGGATAGCGGGCGAGGTCCTGCAGGGCATTGCGCTGGGCGGCGAAATCACCCGCGAGCGGCCGGGCTCCCACCCGGACGCCCCCCGGCGGAATTCCGGCGGCTGGCACCACATCGGCTGGACGCACAGGCGCATCGAGCAGAATCACGACGTCGTCGGTCCAGGCGGCATGGATCGCGAGCGTCGCCAGGACCGCGTCCAACGCGTCGGGGCGGCAGAGCACGCCGAGGGAGACCGGCATCCCGACGGCCCGGTCGAGCCCGTAGAGTGCCGCCCGTGCGGCGTGTTGGCTATGGGGGTGGCGCAGGGCGGTCTGGCCCGCCGCGTCGCAGGGCCGGACACCACGGGCGTGGCCGGTCGCGGCGCTGCGCAGGGTGTAGAGGTCGAGGCCGTAGGGCGCGCGCGGGTCGGACTCGAAGATCGGGCCGGCCAGGCGCTCGGCCAGATGCGCGCGACACGCAGCGGGATCGGCCTCCACCTCAAGCAGGAGGCCGCAGGAGCCGCAGGCAATCGGAAACAACCGGTCTTGCCCGTCGGGATAGACGAGGTGCCGGGTGCTCGGTCCGAGCATGTCGGCGCCGCAGACGAAGCATCGGCGCATCATCGGTCCCGGGCTCCTTCACCGAAGGGATTTTACCGTTGCTGGATGGATGTTTCCATCACTGAAAGAATCTTGCCGCCACGGAAGGGATCTTGCCGGGCCGGGCCAGCGCCATACTTCGGTTGCTCCGCAAATCCCTGCCGCAAGTGATGGCTCAGGTCGACCCTCCGCACATGCTCGACCTGTCCTCTTCCGCACCGGGCACGCTCGCCATCGTGGGCAATGCGCCTGGTCTCGATGCCGCCGCGGCGATCGATGCCGCCACCAGCGTGGTGCGTTTCAACAATGCGCCGGGCTTCGGCGGCCGGACCGGCGACCGGGTCACCCACCTCGCCCTGGTCAACCGGGGTGGACAGATGCGCGAATGGCTCGCCGACCCGCGCTTTCTCGATCGCCCGGTGGTCCGGCGCGCGGCGGCGTTCATCCTTCCATTTCCGATGCTGCCGGCCGAGCACAATCGGCCCGAACAGGTATGCTGGACCCGCGAGGCGATGGCGCTGCTCGCCCCCCTGGGCAAACCCGTTCACATCCTGCCCGAGGATCTGCACGAGGCGGCGCGGCGCGACCTGGCACCGGATACCACGGGACGTCCGAACCCGAGCACCGGCTTTCTCGTGACGCGGGCGTTCCTGCAGGGTCGGCCCCTCCGGCACAGCCCGGCCGAAGTTTATGGCTTCGGCTTCGACGGCTGGCCCGGGCACCCGTGGGCCGCCGAGCGGGCCTGGTTCCAGCAGGCTGAGACGGCCGGGCAACTCCGGCTCTTCCCCTGTTCTCCTTGACCGCATCGATCAGGATCACGCTCATCCGATGACGACTCTCATCACCGTCCTGAAGAGCGGGGGACGTTACGATGCGGCCTGGGTCGAGCGCCTGGCACGCGGCGTCCGCCGCCACGCCCCGGCCTTCGACCGCATCCTGTGCCTGACGGACCTTCCTCTCGCGGTAGCCGGTGTCGAGCGGGTGCCGCTCCGGCACGACTGGCCGGCGTGGTGGGCCAAGATGGAGGCGTTCCGCCCGGGTCTGACAGACGGGTTGACGCTGCTCTGCGACCTCGACACCGTCCTCACCGGGCCGGCCGATGCCCTGGCCGAGCCGGGCCTGGCCGCCATGGAAGACTACTTCCACAAGGGCCGCCTCTCCAGCGCCCTGCTGCGGTGGCACGGCGCCGAACTCGACTTCCTCTACGCCACCTTCGCGGCCGAGCCCGAGCGCTGGATGGCGGCCGGCTCCTGCGGCCCGGTGCCGAACGCCGTGCACGGCGATCAGGTCGTCATCGATCACCTGCTGCGCCGGGAAGGCCTCTGTCCGGACTTCATCCAGGAGCGCTCTCCCGACCTGCTCGACTTCTACGACCCGCGACGGGCCGAGCACGGTCCGGTGGTGATCTTCATCGGCCCTTCGAAGCCGGATACGGCGACCGGCCCCGTCCGGACGGCCTGGGAGAGCGCATAGCCATCGCGCAGCGACGAACCCGTCGGATTGCCGCGGCAGAAGGCCTCCGTCATGGGTGGCCAATCGAAGAGTCGCGGATGTCGCTCGGCCGGACAAGATCACAAGTTCAGAGGCCCATCACGGCCGACACCTTCAAAATTCACCTTCACATGTCGTCGAAGGCAACGCTCGAAGATTGAGCTACGAAGCCGTTGATGACAAAAATTCGTCCTTTACTGGAACGATCCGGTGAAGCTGAGGCGGAATGCTACGAAAACGCCCACGGAATCCACGGGATGCTCCCGCTTTTCGCGGATCGGCTTGAACCGTCGGCAGCTTGTCACTGCGATACATCACCCGACAGCGGCGACATGACGTCGAACGGGGGGAAATGAAAGCCATGTCGGTCTCCGACGACGCAGTGTTCCACGGCGATGGATCGAATGTGCCGGGCGGCAATGACGATCGCTTCAAACGGCACATCCGCACGGCGTTGCTTCGCGAGACCCTGCACCTCGCCAACTTTTCGGCCGTCACGCAGGCCGCCGTGGTCGTGGCGCTCGCCTGGATGTTCTGGGATATCGCCCCGAACACCTATCTGATGGGACTCGCGATCAGTGTGACGTCCCTGTGCGCGGCGACCTTCGTCGCCACACGGCACCACCGGAGGCGGTTCCGCGATTGCGCGACCCCAACGGCGGTCCGCCGCGGCTTCCTCCTCGCGAAGGTGCTTTCCTTCGGCCTCGGGCTCGTCTGGTCGACGATGCCGGCGATGCTGCTTCCGTCGGTGGACAACGCCTATCGGATCGTGGTGGTCGCCGTCTGTGCCGGGCTGATCTCCGACGCCTACGTGGTCGGCCCGATTTTCTCCGTCGCGATCCTGCTCGTCGCTCCTGTCGTCGCTGGGGCGATCGTCGGATTGGCCGGAACGGACGCGCCGGTCGGCGGATACATCGCGGTTCTGCTGGTCATCTATGCGACGTTCGTGTTCATCAGCGCGCGCCGCATGTGTCGCCTCTCTCACCAGCGCATCCTCGACCGTCTCAAGGTGCAGGAGCAGAACGAGACCATCGGCCTGCTCCTCAACGATTTCGAGGAGGGGGCGAGAGACTGGCTCTGGGAGACCGACAACACCGGTCGCTTGCGGCATGCCTCCGGACGACTTGGCGAATTGCTCGGTGTCGATGCCACCGGCCTGCACCATTGCACCCTTGCCGATATCCTCTATCGCTACGCGGACGGCCCCCAGGGCCGTGCGAAAATCGACGCGGTCGTCGCGGCGATCGAGGCGCGCGCGCCGTTCCGTGACCGGACGGTACGGCTGCGGACATCGGGCGGCATCCGCTGGTGGACCCTCAACGGAAAGCCCGTCCTCGACGAGTCGGGAACGTTTCAGGGGTATCGCGGTGTCGGATCGGACACCACGGCGGGCCGCGAAGCCCAGGCACGCATCACGTTCCTCGCCGGACACGACACCCTGACGGGATTGCCCAATCGTGCGGCGTTCCAGGAAGCGGTTCAGGCGCTCTGCGACGACGGCGTGTCGACGGGACGATGCGGCGCCCTGTTCTATCTCGACCTCGACGGCTTCAAGGCCGTCAACGACGAACGCGGGCACGGAACGGGCGACCGGCTTCTGAAGGCCGTGGCTTTGCGCCTCACCGACCTCGCAGGGTCCAAAGCCTCGGCTTTCCGGCTCGGGGGCGACGAGTTCGCGCTCGTCGTTCCGGATACCAACCCGGAGGCTGCGGAGGCGCTGGCGACGCGCATCGTGTCCGCCCTGCGCCGCGCGTTCCAGATCAACTCCGTGCGCCTCGATATCGGCGCGAGCGTCGGCATCGCCTACGCCCCGGACGACGCCGTCGACCCCGAGAGCCTGCTCATGCGCGCCGACCTGGCGCTCTATTCCGCCAAGGCCGCCGGCAAGGGACGGTGGCAGGGCTTCGACCCGTCCTTGGAGGAGAAGGCGCTGCGCCATCGCCAGTTGGATGCCGACATGCGCGTTGCCCTCGCGTCCGACGAAATGGAACTGCACTATCAACCGCTCGTCGACATGCGGAGCGGGCGGGTCGTCGGCTTCGAAGCGCTGCTGCGCTGGAACAAGCCCGGCCACGGCTGGGTCTCGCCGGGCGAAGTCATCCCGATCGCGGAGGCGACCGGCTTCGTGGTGGAGATCGGCCGGTGGGCCCTGCGCCGGGCCTGCGCCGACGCCCGGCTGTGGGCCGACCTGCGGGTCGCCGTGAACATCTCCTCCATCCACGTCCGCATGCCGACGTTCCACGACGAGGTCGCCGCCATCCTCCGGGAAACCGGATTGGCGCCGGAGAACCTGGAGATCGAGATCACCGAATCCGTTCTGCTCGACCATGGACCCGCGGTTCTGGGCAACCTGAAGCGCCTGCGCGCCCTGGGCGTGCGGATTGCTCTCGACGACTTCGGCACGGGCTATTCCAGCCTGAGTTACCTGACCGAATTTCCGTTCGACAAGGTGAAGGTCGACCGGTCCTTCGTCCGTGACTTGCAGGGACGGCCCGAGAAGGTCGCCGTGGTCGAGGCGATCGCCCGAATGGCGCGGGCCCTGTCGATGAACGTGACGGTGGAGGGCGTGGAGACGCAGGCCCAGCTCGACGTTCTTCGGGCCAAGCGCTGCGACATCGCCCAGGGGTTTCTCTACAGCCCCGCCCGACCGGCCGGCGAGATCACCGCCCTGATCGCGCGCATCGAAGCGCCGCCGCAGCCGGCGGGCGGGTGTGGCGGCGAGTTGGACCGCACGCGGACGCCGACCCTCTCGCTGGTCAGGCCGGTCAATGAACCGCCCGGGCGACCCGGATGGCCTCGCCAGCCGCTGCAGCGGCGTTTTCAACCACCGGCATGAGCGAAAACCTGTCATTTAGGTCGATCGTTGAAGTGCACGAAACGAGTGGTCGATTTCATCTCATTTCACGGCGATTTTATCTCGAATGATCAACAATCATCCTTGAAAGCCGCTTGGCTTTAAGTAGCGTCGCTGTGTAACGCCCTAGGGATTTTCGGCAGCCGCAGACCCCCGAGGAGGAGGCGGGTGACAGGAGAGGCTCCATTCGCCAGCCGGTGCCGGGCCAAACCATCCGAACACGCGCGACGACGTCATCGTTTCCTCGTCCCGGAGACTGGGCCACACCGGCGCGGGAACCGAGAAAGCCCCGATCGATGCCCCTTGAGACCGACGATGCGAACGTGGCCGAGAACTGGCTTGCCGCCATCATCGAATCCTCCGACGACGCCATCGTGTCGAAGACGCTGGATGGCTTTATCGCGACCTGGAACGCCGCAGCCGAGCGCCTGTTCGGGTATACCGGCCTCGAAGCCATGGGACGGCCGGTGACCATGCTGGCTCCGGCGGGCCGACGAGACGAGATGCCCGACCTCCTCGTCCGCATCCGACGGGGCGAACCCGTCGATGCCTACGAGACCCGGCGCCGGCACAAGGACGGCCGCATCATCGATGTTCTGCTGCGCGTCACGCCGATCCGGAACGGAAGCGGCAAGGTCGTCGGCGCATCCAAGGTCGTCCGCGACATCTCCGACCGCATCGCGGCCGAGCGCCGGCAGCGCCGCTTGAGCGACGAACTGAACCACCGCGTAAAGAACACCCTGATGACCATCCAGTCGATGGCCACGCAGACGCTGCGCCACACGCCGGACCCCGCTGCGTTCCGGCACGCCTTCGAGGCCAGGCTGGTCGCCGTGTCCCGCGCCCATGACCTGCTGGAGGCGGGACGATGGGAATCGGTCGAGCTTCGCGAGCTCATCGCACGCAATCTCGCTTCCTTCGCGGATCGCGCCTGCATCACGATGGGCGGCCCGATGATCCGTCTCGGCCCCGAGGCCACCGTGACACTGGCTCTCGCCTTCAACGAGTTGACTCTGAATGCCATCGCCTCCGGTGCCCTCTCAAGACCCGAAGGCCGACTTTCCGTGACCTGGGAAATCCGGGCTTGCGGCGATGGGGGCGAACCGCGCCTGCACCTCGATTGGATCGAGCGCGGCGTGCGGATGCGCGCTGAACCCACACGGAGGGGGTTCGGACGACGCTTCCTGGAAGACGGGATGTGCCGGCAGCTTCAGGGGGATGTCACGCTGGCCTTCGAGCCGGAGGGCGTGCGTTGCCGTTTCGATCTGCTGCTCACGGCTCTCCAAAGCTCCGCGTTCGCCCCATGACGCCTCACCAGACCACATCGCGGCCAGTGACCTCGCGGCAAATGACATTCCGCCCGGTGACTCAGGCCTCGGTCATCCGGCAGCCAACGACCCGACACCCATGATACAGCACCCCAGTGACGATGTGCCGACGAAAGGCGGTGAGGATGTCTGGGTATCCCTCGGCCTCGGCGATCCTGACCGGATCGCCGCGCTTGAGCGGTACCGTATCCTCGACACGCCAGCGGATGAGGCCTTCGACAGCCTCGTCCGGCTGGCCTCGCAACTCTGCGGAACGCCGGTCGGCCTGATCACCCTGGTGGCGTCGGACCGGCAGTGGTTCAAGGCTCGGGTCGGGTTCGAGCGCTCCGAGACGGGGCTCGACCGTTCGATCTGCATCCACACCTTGCCGGAGCCCTCCCTGCTCGTCATCCCCGACCTGGCCTTGGACCCACGCACCCAGGCGAACCCGGTCGTCACAGGCGAAGCGCCGATGCGCTTCTACGCGGCGGTCCCGCTGCGAACCCCGTGTGGTTTCGGCCTCGGCACCCTGTGCGTCCTCGACCGGGAGCCCCGGGACGGCGGTCTCACCGTCGCCCAGGAGCAGGTCCTGAGAACCCTCGGCATGCAGGTCATGGCCCTCATGGAGGCGCGACGAGCCCTGTGCAGCCAGGAAGAATCGGCAGCGCGGCTCCAGTCGAGCGAAGCGTTTCTCAAGGGCGTGCTCGCCGCGTCCCAGGATTGCATCAAGGTGCTCGACCTCGACGGCAGGCTCGCTTCCATGAACGAACCGGGCTTGCGCGCCATGGAAATCGACGATTTCGCCCCGTTCTCCGGGATGCGCTGGCCCCCACTTTGGTCGGGTCCGGATGAAGAACGGGCGGAGATCGCGCTCCGCGCCGCCCGAGCGGGCGGCGTCGGCCGATTCGCGGGCTGGGCCGAAACTCGTCGTGGCCGACGGAAATTCTGGGACGTGATGGTCACCCCGATCAACGGTGTCGACGGGCGACCGGAGCGCATTCTGGCTGTCTCGCGCGATTTGACGGCGGCCAGGCTGGCAACCCGGAGACAGATGGCCCTGACGCGCCTCAGCGATCGCCTTCGGGGCCTCACGGACCCGGAGGAGGTCGGTTACCGGGCGTCGGAGACGGCCGGTCGAACCCTCGGCCTCTGCCGAGCGGCCTACGGCGTCGTCGACACGACGGCGAGCGGCATTGCCTTCGAGCGCGATTGGACCCTGCCGGGGCATCCCACTGTCGTCGGCAGCCATCGCTATGCCGATTACGGCCGTTACGTCGAGGATTTGCGCCGCGGTACGACCGTGGTGATTCGCGACATCGGCGCGGACCCCCGCACCGCGTCGCGCCGCGACGCGCTCGGGCAATACGGCATCGGCGCGCTCGTCAACGTCCCGGCGATGACCGACGGGCGCCTCGTTGGCGTCCTTTGCCTCCACGACGCGGAACCGCGTGACTGGACAACCGAGGAGGTCGCCTTCGCGGAGGCCGTCGCGGAGCGGGCGCGTCTGGCGATGCGCTGGATCGCCGCCGAGGAGCAGCAGCAACTCCGAACCCGCGAGATCAGCCACCGTTTCAAGAACCTTCTGGCGATCGTCCAGGCCATCGCCACGCAGACCATGCGCTCGGCCAACGACCTCACGGCTGCGAGCGAGGTCCTTGCCGGACGCCTTTCCGCGCTGGGGCAGTCGCAGGATCTGCTTCTCGACGGACAGATTGGCAGCAGTCCTCTCTTGGACGTGGTGAAAGCCGCTCTGCACCTGCATACGGAGGCCGTGTCGCGCTTCGACCTGTCGGGGCCGGAGGTCAGGATCGGTGGCAAAGTCACCCTGTCGCTGTCGGTGATGCTCCACGAGTTGGCGACGAACGCCGCGAAGTACGGCGCTCTCGCGAACGGCACCGGACGCGTCGTCCTTTCGTGGAACGTTCTCGGCGAGGACGATGCGGCGAGACTCCGCCTGACCTGGCGTGAGATCGGCGGTCCAAAGGTGGCGATGCCCTCGCGCAAGGGGTTCGGAAGTCGCCTGATCGAGCGCGGGCTCGCCGGTCAGGTCGGGGGCGTAGTGGAACTCTCCTATGACCCGACCGGCCTCGTCTTCTCGGTTGAGGCTCCCCTGGCGGCTTTTCAGGCCGAAGTCTGAAGCGCACGACATCGGACAAGCCCGAGCGAGGCAGGATCCGCTGAACCCGGGGAGCCTCTCCCGCGAGGATCGGAGCCGGCGCGGTTCCCGGCACCCGATCGCGCCGGGTTCGGGCAAGGCTCGGCCATCCCTCGCCGATCTTCACGACGCCGGATCGACGAATGCGTGCGAAGGCCGGGTTTGCATAGATCACCGCGGGCCCCGGGCGTTCAGGCTTGATGCCGGTGAGAAGTCGAGGTCCGTGAACAAGGTCGACGTCGGATCACGCGGCGAAGAGGCGAACAGGGCCGATGAGACCCATGGCATGAATTCTTCCATGCCGGGCCGGCAGACGTCTCAACCGAGCTTCGGTGAGGGTTCTCATCCTCGGAAAGACCTGTTTCGAGGCCGGCACGGGGATTTGAATTCAGAATTTGTGAAGTGATGAAGTTTCACAATGATGGAAGGTTCAGGACTGGTAACTGCAAATACCTCTGCGGCCTTTCCTGATGCGACATGGAGTATCCGATGTTCGATTTCATGGCTCGGTCGCGAAATTTCGGCCGTGATTCTGCGATGCTCGACGGCTTGTGTCTGGCAGTGCTTGTCGTTGACGCTCAGTCGGTCATCAGAACAATGAACCCGGCCATGATCGACCTGCTTGGGACGGGCCGACCCGGCCTGTCGGGTTCGCGCCTCGATGATGTCTGTCGCGACGTCTCCGGTCAGCCGCTGATCCCGCCGGGCCTGCGCCACCGGCACAAGATTCTGGTCCGCTTCGACGGCCGTCATTTCGATGTGACCGCCACCCCCTTGCTCTCCGGACATAAGGTCTCGGGCTACGTCCTCGAATGGATCGATGCAGCCCCGCGCCTGGAGAGCGAAGACCGGTCGCAGCGCCTCGCGGCGGTCGAAGCGTCGCAGGCCGTCATCGCGTTCGCCCCGGACGGCACCGTGGTCTCGGCCAATGCGGCGTTCCTCGACATCATGGGCTACACCCTCGACGAGGTTCGCGGGCGCCATCATGGCCTCTTCGTCGAGGCCGGGTATCGGGACAGCCGCGCCTACGCCGCGTTCTGGGAGGGTCTGCGTTCGGGCCGAGCGGAAGTCGCGGCGTTCAAGCGTCTCGCCAAGGACGGCAAGGCGGTCTGGATCCAGGGTTCCTACAACCCGATCCGCAATGCGGCCGGCGTCGTCACGGGCGTGGTCAAGTACGCCACCGACGTGACGGCGCAAACACTCGAGGCCAATGCCCTTCGGGGACAGGTGGATGCCATCCGCAAGTCGCAGGCGGTGATCAGTTTCGACCTCGACGGACGCATCCTCGAGGCGAACGCCAACTTCCTGGCCGCCGTCGGCTATGCGGCCGCGGAGGTCGTCGGCCAGCATCACGGCATGTTCCTCGACCCGGAGCATCGCGCGAGCCCCGAATACACCCGTTTCTGGGAGGCACTTCGCCGCGGCGAGCACCAGGCCGGGCAGTTCCGCCGCCTCGGAAAGAGCGGCCGCGAGGTCTGGATCGAGGCCAGCTACAACCCCGTGCTCGATGCCGACGGACGACCCGTCCAGATCACCAAGTTCGCCATCGATGTCACCGCCCAGGTCGAGCAGCGTGACAAGGTCAGGCGAATGGAGGAGGAATCGGCCAGGGACCGCGTCGCCGCCGAAGCGCGCCACAAGGCGGACCTCCTGCGCCTCGCCGACGGCTTCGAGCAGACGGTCGGGGCCGTCCTGGCCTCCGTCGCGTCTGCCGCCACGGAACTTCAGGCGACGGCTTCGAGCATGTCGGGGATCGCGACCGAGACCGCCCAGCAATCGACTGCCGTGGCCGCGGCGGCCAGTCAGGCCGCCGCCAATGTCGGTACGGTTGCGGCGGCTGCGGAAGAGCTCGGGGCTTCGGTCAACGAGATCGGGAGGCAGGTCGCCGGTTCCGAGCACCTTGCCGGCCAGGCGGTGGCGGAGGCACAGCAAACCGCGGACCTCGTCCAGGAACTCAGCGATGCCGTGCGCAAGATCGGGGACGTCGTCGCCATGATCTCGGCCATTGCGAGCCAGACCAACCTGCTGGCGCTCAACGCCACCATCGAGGCGGCGCGGGCCGGGGAAGCAGGGCGCGGGTTTGCGGTGGTCGCGTCCGAAGTGAAGGAACTCGCCAACCAGACCGCCCGGGCCACGGACGAGATCACGGGCCAGATCGGCCGCATCCAGGGGGCGACGGGCAGCGCCGTCAGCGCCATCGACGGCATCCGGCGCCGCATTCAGGAAATCAACGGCGTCGCGGGGTCGATCGCCGCAGCCGTTCAGCAACAGGGGGCGGCGACCCAGGAGATCGTGCGCAACGTGACGGAGGCCGCCACCGGGACGGGCGAGGTGACGAGCAACGTGTCGGGTGTCGCCCGCGCGGCCGAAGAGACGGGGGCCGCGGCCACCCAGGTCCTGACCGCCGCCTCGGACCTCTCGCGCCAGTCCGAGCACCTGGATGGCGAGGTCAGTCGGTTCCTTGCCAAGATCCGCGCGGCGTGAGGGGGCCATGACCGAGATGCTCATCCTCCCCGTCGATCTGTCCCCGAGCGGCATGAGTCGCTTGGGAGCCCAGCTCGAACGGGAGATCCAGGCCGGCAGGGATCTCGGCTCGCGCCACGGCCAGATTGCCTGCCTGTCCGAGGCGATCATGCGCTCGGTGGAAGGCTTGCGGGAGGCCGTGATCCTGCTTGCTGCCGACTTGCCGCCCGACGACCCGATGGTCTGTCAGCTCAGAGATGCGGCGGCAAACATGACGCGGCTTGCGAAGGCCGTCATGGATTACGCGGCCCTTCACGGCCCCATCACCAGACCCGGCACCTGACGCCGGACCAGACACGGGCGTTGGGCCAAAAATCGGTCGTCGGACATCGCCCCCGATGTGGGGTCCTTTCGCCCTGCATCCGGGTCGCCGCGGATCGCGCCGCATATCACGCCTCTGGATATCGAGAGCCGCGTGAGACGCTGTCGACACCAGGGGGGGAGGGCCGCCCCGTCTCCACCGCGCGTCGATGGGGGCGTGCCGGTCGATCCCGGACAGCCAGTGTCCCGCCGGACTGCGACCAAGTTTGGGACAACCGAGCCTCAGGCCTCCCGCACCCCAGGCTTCACCCCATCCTCGAACGTGAACTCGACCCCGGCCTTCTCGAGGGCACGGCGGACCGCGATGGCCGTATCGTTCCGGGTCCGGATGGACGAGTTCGGATCTTCCAAGCGATTGATGGTCGAGACCGAGACGTTCGACAATTGGGCAAGATCCTCCTTCGACAGTCCGGCAAAGGCGCGCGCTGCGCGAATCTGGCCCGGGGTCGGCAGCTCGTCACCCGGCGGAGGGGAGGCGGACGTGCCCCGGGGCGCGGAACTGCGGGCGGTACCTTCGGACGAGCCGTAGCGGTTGCGCCCGGGTACGTTGAGGCAGACGCCGACCCATTCCCGGACCGACCCGTCCTTGTTGAGCACCGGTGCGCCGCGGGCATTGAACCATCGATAGATGCCATCGGCGCAGAGCACGCGGTAATCGGTGTTGTAAGGAGCGGTATGCTCGACGGCCGTCACCCAGGCCGCCTGGGTGCGGGGGCGGTCGTCGGGATGCACCGCGTCGAGCCAACCGAAGCCCTGCATCTGGCTATGGCTCTGCCCCGTCAGCGCCATCCACTGAGGCATCTCGCTCGGCTCGCCGTTGGCCTTGTTGATCCAGAACACCGTGGCGGTGGCGGCGATCAGCGCGTTGAGCCGGTCATGCCGCTGCATCAGCGCGTTCATGGTGTCGTGCTGCGCGGTCACATCGAACACCACGCCCATGCCGTGGCTCGGTGCGCCGTCCGGACCCAGAATGGCCTCGGCATGGTGGAGGATCCAGCGCTGGGTCCGGTCGGGCCGGATGATCCGGAACTCGCGACTGACCGGCTGGCCCGAGCGCAGCACCGCGATCTGGTCCCCATGCGTCGCCTGGTCTTCGGGATGGATCATGTCGAGACCGAAGCCGAAGGTCATCTCTGCGGCCGGATCGAGCCCCAGGATGCGGTAGAGTCCGAGAGAGAGATCCATCCGGTCGGCCCGAAGATCGGCGGACCAGAAACCCACCTTGCCCGTGTCCTCGATGAGCTTGAGGAAATGCCGCGACGAGAACGCCCGGGGCGCAGAGGCTATCCCGCCGGAATTGCCGGGCCGCATGAGTGAACGTGTCGGCATCGCTGGTCCTCGGATCGCCCACTCGCACCCGATCGGGGCATGAAATAGTTCAAGTCATGAATTTGGTGCTCGGACTCTTAAGAGAAACGAATTGGCCCACGCTGAAGTTGTAAATTCGCTGACGATGTCAGGGAAGTGCCTTTGCCGGATCCAGAAAGGCCGACATGGCGTAGAAAGTCCGTTGGCACGCGCACCGATCGCAAATCCGGTCGGGGCTTTGGGTGCGGAACCAGGAGCGTTTTAAGAATTCACTGGGCGGCTCCCACCGGTCCATCCCATTATGAAATAGAACCTTCCTGATTCTGGCGATCGATCGAAGCCGCCATGACGATGAAACGATAGATGCCATGACACTTGCACGATGCAGGCGGAATTCGCAGATCGGATCGAGGCTTCGTCAGCAGGGGTCGTCACCCTTCGTCGCATGATGGCGGCTCGTCCATCGAATGAAAGAAATGCTCGATGGTCTTCGGTAGCCATGGGCGGATTTCCAAGCTCAACGCGCTCGACGATTCTCAGGCGCTCATCGCGTTCGACCTCGACGGCAAGGTCGTCACCGCCAACAAGACCTTCCTGGACGCGCTGGGCTATCGTCTGGCCGAAATCCGGGGTCGCCATCATTCCATGTCCGTCGGTCCGGCCGAGCGGGAGGGCGACGATGATCGTCTTTTCTGGGAAGCCCTGGCCGCGGCGAGTTCCAGGCGGCCGCGTACAAGCGTATCGGCCATGGGGGCGGGAGGTCTGGATTGAGGCCAGCTACAATCCCCTGATCGGACCTAGGGGCAAGCTCAGCGGTGCGAGTCGGTGAGGCCGGTCGGGGGTTCGCCGTCATACCCGCCGAGGTGAAGAGCCTCGCGGCCCAGACCGCAAAGGCCACCGAAAGTATCGCTCGTCAGATCGCCGAGACGCAGTCGGCCGCGCACGTGGCCGCGACCGCCATTGCGGGCATCGGCGGAACCATCGGTGAGATCAATGCACTCTCGGCCGCGATCTCGACGGCCATTGAGCAGCAGGCGGCGGTCGCCGGGAAGATGTCCGCGAACATGCTGGCGATGATCAGCGCAGTCACCGAGATGAGCCTGAGTGTCGGGTTGACCGCCGCGTCGACTTGGGAGGTCGATGCGTCGATCCGCCTGGTTCGCGAGGCCTCGCGGAACATAACGGCGTGAGCGCCGCGCCGGACGGTTCCTGACGAGGAGCACGCCTGCCGTAACCACCGCGGACGCCGTGGTCCGCCTCCAACGTGACCCTGGCGAAGTGGCGATATCGGGAACACGGCTGACGGACGCTGAAGCGGGGTTAGACGGCCTCAGGGTCGCGATCATCCGTGCGCGCTGCAACAAATACACAAACGTTTTTGTGTCCCGCGGAAAGCATGAAATTCGTTCTTTCTGCGGAATATTGCTTCTAAAACCATTCAAATCTGGCAAATCATTGAACCGAGCGATGTAATCCCAGGAGACACGATGGGTGGAACCCTGCAGGCCCCGGCCTCGGTCGAGGATCCGAACGAGCTTGCACATGAGCGGTACAGCGCGCTTGTCCGCGCGGTCGCCACCGTCATCTGGACCGCGACCGCCGACGGGGGGACAAGGGTCGGATCGGACTGGACTGGACTGACCGGCCAGACATCGCGCGAGATGGCCGGCTACGGCTGGCTCGACGCCATCCATCCGGACGACCGGCAGCGAACTCGGGAGGCCTGGCGAACGGCGGTCCTGCATCAGGGCATCTACGACACCGATTACCGCATCCGGTGCGCGGACGGCGTCCACCGCTGGTTCAACGCACGCGGCGCCCCCGTCCTCGCCCGAGACGGCACGATCCGCGAGTGGGTGGGGGTGTGCTTGCCGATTACGGGCAGCAAGCGGTTCGAGGTTGACCGGGTCTCGGCGGAGGCCGGGCCTGGACGCCTGACGACGGAACAGGTGCGGGGCGCGCGGGCGATGCTCGGCTGGACCATCGAGCGCCTGGCGGAAGAGGCGGACCTGTCGCCGTCCACGGTTGCGCGCATCGAGGACGCGGCCCGCATCGACAGCGTGCGTCCATCAAAGGTCGATGCGGTCCGTCGGGCCTTCGAACGGAACGGCGTCATCTTCACCTGGACCACGGGGACACGCGGCGGCCTGTCCCTTCGCGCCGGATAGGCTCGACGACCCGATTTCCACAACGGCCAGCAAGGACCATCGTCCATTGATCGACATGGAAACGACGGAGGCGGTCAACGCGCCAACCGTGAGCGAGTCCACCTTCGTCAGCCGGAGCGGAACGGCGCTGGCTCTGCTGCTTCCCGCCGCCGGACCGCATCGTCACCCGAGGCTCTCGATCCCGGTCGGGATTGCCGCCTTCCTCGCCGCTCTCCTCGTGCGAAGCGTCATACACCCCCATCTCCCGCCGGGCTTTCCCTTCATCACGTTCTTCCCGGCCGTCATCCTCTCGGCCTACCTGTGTGGGGCCTATGCGGGCATCGTCTGCGCAACGCTGTCCGGGCTTGCAGCTTGGTACTGCTTCATGCCGGGCCAGTACGCGTTCGCACTGAACGGCTCCGTCATCACCGCCATGGCGCTCTATACCTTCGTTGTCGGCATCGACATCCTGTTGATCCACTTCATGCAGAGCGCGGTGGCAGACCTGATCAAGGCCGAAGTCGCCGGCCGGTCCCTCCTCGACCAGCGGCGGCGCCTCGTTTCCGAACTGCGGCGGGAGACCGAGCGCCGTCTGCTGCACGAGCGGATGGCCGACCAGTCCCTTCTGCTCGACCTCGCGCTGAAGGCCGCCGATGCCGGGACTTGGCACTACAGCGTGACCAGCGGGCGAGCCCTGTTGTCCGCCGAGATGGCACGCCAGCACGGCTTCGGCGACGACGAGATCGAGATCGACGTGAGACGGGACTGGCGGCCTCTCATCCACGCGGACGATGCGGACCGTACCCTGACCGACCTCGACCTCGCCATTGAAGCGCGCGGGACATTCGTGTCCGACTTCCGCATCCTCCGGCCCACGGGCGACACGCGCTGGCTGAGTTGTATCGGACGGGTCGTGGTCGGCGAGGGGGGCGATCCGGAATGGGTCGTCGGTCTGACCCTCGACGTCACAGCCCGGAAACTGGCTGAGCGTCGCAGCGAACATCTCGCGCGGCATGATCCGCTCACCGGCCTCGCCAACCGCATGCAGTTCCAGGAACGATTCCTCCAGGAGCTGGCGTTGGTCCGGCGCGGCGGGCCGCCATTCGCCCTGCTGTGCCTCGACCTCGACCGGTTCAAAGCGGTCAACGACACCCTCGGACACGCCGCGGGCGACACCCTGCTGACGATGGTGGCGGATCGGCTGCGCTCCGTCGTCCGGATCGAGGATACCGTGGCGCGGCTGGGCGGCGACGAGTTCGTCATCATTCAGACCGGGGCGGCCTGCACTGACGACATCGATACCCTCGCCGGCCGGATCGCCCAGGCCATCGAGGTGCCCATGGTCATCGAGGGGCACCCCGTCGATGTCGGGGTCAGCATCGGCATCGCGCTGGTCCCCCTGGACGGCGAGGACCCCGACACGGTCTATCGGATGGCGGACCGTGCTCTCTACCGCGCCAAGACGGACGGCGGAGGCACCCATCGTCGAGCAACGTAGGCGTTCCCCTCAGACGACCGGGTGAACCAGCGCGGCGATCCTGCCGATCACGTCCTCGATACCTGACGAACACGCGGGCCTGTCGCGCCACGACGACGCGGCGGGTTTGCGGAGGCCAGTCCCAGGCCTTAAGTCGGGGTTACGCGCCGGCGTCTTGCGGGCGAATCCCGTGGATTGTCATGGCCGTCGTCCTCGATCTTCTGCGCAATGACCAGCGCCCGCGCCACCCCGAGAAGGCGCATCGCCCGGACAAGCCGATCCAGCGCAAGCCCGATTGGATTCGCGTCAAGGCGCCCGGCTCGAAGGGCTGGGAGGACACGCGCAAGATCGTGCACGAGCACGGTCTGGTCACGGTCTGCGAAGAGGCGGGCTGCCCCAATATCGGTGAGTGCTGGGAGAAGAAGCACGCCACCTTCATGATCATGGGCGACACCTGCACGCGGGCCTGCGCCTTCTGCAACGTCCGCACCGGCCTGCCCGAAGGCCTCGACGCGAGCGAGCCCGACAAGGTCGCGGATTCGGTGGCAAAGCTCGGCCTGCACCACGTGGTGATCACCTCGGTGGATCGCGACGACCTGACGGATGGCGGGGCCGAGCATTTCGCCCGTACCATCCGGGCGATCCGGGCGCGCAGCCCGGCCACCACCATCGAGGTGCTGACCCCGGACTTCCTGCGCAAACCCGGCGCCCTCGAAATCGTGGTCGCCGCCCGCCCCGACGTCTTCAACCACAACATGGAGACGGTGCCGGGCAATTACCTCACGGTCCGCCCCGGCGCGCGCTACTTCCACTCGGTGCGCCTGCTTCAACGCGTGAAGGAACTCGACCCGACCATCTTCACCAAGTCCGGCATCATGGTCGGTCTCGGCGAGGAGCGGAACGAGGTGGTCCAGCTCATGGACGACCTGCGCTCGGCGGATGTCGACTTCCTGACCATCGGCCAGTACCTCCAGCCGACCAAGAAACACCACGCGGTGGTGCGCTTCATGCCCCCGGACGAGTTCAAGGGCCTGGAGACCACCGCCTACACCAAGGGCTTCCTGCTCGTTTCCGCAACGCCCCTGACCCGCTCCTCCCATCACGCCGGTGAGGATTTCGCAAAGCTGAAAGCGGCCCGTCTCGCCCGCATCGCCAACGCCTGAGTCTCGATGCCCTCATTTCGGATCAACCGCGCGGTGCGGCACTCGCCGCGCCAGATGTATGACCTCGTGGCCGACGTGGAACGCTACCCGGAATTTCTGCCGCTCTGCGAATCGCTGCGTGTGCTGCGGCGCCAGCCGGGGCCGGACGGCACGGAGGTGCTCGTGGCTGAGATGGGCGTCGGATACAAGGCCATCCGCGAGCGCTTCACCACGCGCGTCACCCTTGACCCCGACAACTTGCGCATCGTCGCCGAATACATCGACGGTCCGTTCCGCCACCTGGAGAACCGCTGGGCCTTCAAGCCCGGCGAAGGCGATACCTGCACCGTCGATTTCTTCATCACCTACGAGTTCAAGAGCCGGACTCTTGGGCTGCTCATGGGCACGATGTTCGACCGCGCCTTCCGCAAGTTCACGGACGCCTTCGAGGCACGCGCCAACCGGGTCTACGGCGCGGTCTGAGCTGCACCGTCGATCCATCCGGCCGTCACGCCTCGACCATCCCGCCGGTCTGCCGTTCGAACAGGGCGCGATACCGGCCCTCCGGTCGGCCGAGCAGGTCCGCTTGGGTTCCGTCCTCGACGATGCAACCGCGATCGAACACCAGGATTCGATCGAGCGACCGCACGGTGGAGAGCCGGTGCGCGATGACGATGGCGGTGCGGCCGCGCATCAGGCGTTCCATCGCCTCTTGAATCAGTGCTTCCGATTCCGAGTCGAGGCTGGAGGTCGCCTCGTCGAGGATCAGGATCGGTGCATCGGCCAGGAAGGCACGGGCCAGGGCCACGCGCTGGCGCTCGCCGCCCGAGAGCTTGACGCCGCGCTCGCCCACCAGCGTGCCGTAACCCTTGGGCAGTCGGGCGATGAAGTCGTGCGCGTTAGCGAGCCGCGCCGCGCGGGCGATGTCCTCCGCCGAGGCGCCGGGACGCCCGTAAGCGATATTCTCGGCCAGTGACCGGTGGAACAGGACCGGCTCCTGCGGCACGATGGCGATGTGCGCCCGCAGGGAGGCCTGCGTGACCCCGGCGACGTCCTGCCCGTCGATGCGAACATGGCCAGACGTGACGTCGTAGAGGCGCTGCACCAGCTTGACGAAGGTAGTCTTGCCGGAGCCCGACCGGCCGACGAGCCCGACCCTCTGCCCCGCCGGGATCTGCACGGACAGGTCGCGGCAGAGCGGCGTCACGTGCCCGTCGTAGTGGAAGGTGACGCGGTCGAAACCGATCGTGCCGCCCTGCACGGTGAGAGGCGTGGCGTCCGGCCGATCGGCGACCCCGTAGGGCTCCGCGTCGAGGGCGACCAACTCCTCCATCTCGTTCACGCCGCGCTGCACCCGATTGATGTGATCGCCGATGTCGCGCAGGTAGCCGTGCACCACGAAATAGGTGGTCAGCACGTAGGCCACGTCGCCGGGCGTCGCATCTCCCGTCCACCACAGCCAGAGCGCGGTACCGACGATGGCGGTGCGGAGCAGGAGGAGCAGCGCGAACTGCGCCGTGATGCTCCAGGTGATGCGCATCCAGGTCCGGTGGGTGCGGCGGTTCCACTTGGCCAGGAGGCGGCCGAGGCGCGCATCCTCGCGGGCCTCGGCCCCGAAGGCCTTCACCACCGCGTTGGCCCCGATCGCATCGCTGAGCGCGCCGCCGAGGCGCGAATCCCAGACGTTGGAGAGCTGCGCCGCCGGAGCGATGACCAGGGTGGCGAGCGTGACAACGATGCCGAGATAGACCAGGGACCCGAGCCCGATCACCAGCCCCATGAGCGGCCATTGCACGCCGAGCAAGACCATGGTGCCCAAGAGCACCACGAAGGCCGGCAGCAATTCCAGCAGCAGCGTGTTGTTGAGGCCGTCGAGCGCCCACATCCCGCGGGAGACCTTGCGCACGGTCGAGCCCGCGAAGCTGTTGGCGTGCCAGTCGGTCGACAGGCGCTGGACCCGCTGGAAGCCGGCCTGCGCCACCGCCTGCATGGTGGACAGGCTCAACGGCACCACGAAGGTCCAGGCCACGTGGCGCAAGCCCAGGGTGAGGAGGCCGAGCCCGCCCATCGCCGCGAAGGCGACAAGGGCATCCAAGCGCCCCGCATCGCGATCGGCGGCCGAGAGGGCATCCACCAGCCGGCCGGCGAAGAGCGGCAGGAAGACGTCCGCGAGGGTCGACCCGACCATGGCCGCGACGAGCCCGAGCAGAAGTCCGGGCCGAGTGCGCCACTGGCGAACGAGAAAGGTTAGGACGGCGCGATAGGCTTGCGCGCCCTGAAGGCGGTCGAGGATCATGGAACGCGATCGCGGCGCGGGATGCGCGCCGGCTCCGTGAACGGCAATCGGCCCCGGACGGGCCGGCCGAAAGGATGGACGAACGGGAAGGGGGGGGGAGACGGCCGCGACGCGCTCGGGCGCGTGGGCTCCGTCAGGCCGGCAGGCGCGAGAGGCGCGGGCGGACCGGGGCGGCGATCAAACCTGAAGTCATGCAGCCTCCGCAAGGGCTCGAGAGCGAACCCGGCGCGGATCGATGCGCCGTGATACGCAGGCTGACGCCCAAGCGTGTCAGTTTCAAGACGCCGGGGCGAGACCGGGAGCGAGAATCGATTCGAGGAGACCGAGCGCATCGCCCACCGCCAGCCGGCGGATCTCGGTGCGGCCGAGATCGCCGTAGCGGCGCTCGAGGTGGCGCACGGTCGCGCCCGTCACGGCCAGGCCGAAATGCACGAGGCCCACCGGCTTGTCGGCGCTGCCGCCGCCCGGGCCGGCGATTCCGGTGATCGCCACCGCGACGGTGGCCCGGGACCGTGCGAGGGCGCCCTCCGCCATGGCGCGGGCGACCGGCGCGCTGACCGCGCCGTGGGCGGCGATGAGATCGACGGGCACGCCGAGGCTCTCGGCCTTGGCGGCGTTCGAATAGGTGACGAAGCCGCGCTCCACCACGGTGGACGAACCTGTGATTGCGGTGAGCAGGCCGGCGACGAGGCCGCCGGTACAGGATTCAGCCGTGGCGATCGTCAATTCCGCCGCCGCATAGGCGGCGACCAGCGCCTCCGCCCGAGCAAGCAAGGCGGGATCATCGATCACGAGCGGCGCTCGGCCGTCTCGTCGGCCGCGTTCAGTTCGGCGGTCACTTCGGGCAGCCGCACGGTGGCGGCAGCCTGCGCGGCCAGGCCCTCGGCGCGACCGACGAAGCCGAGCTTCTCGGTGGTGGTGGCCTTGATCGAGACCGAACTCAGCGGCACCCCGGCGATCTCGGCGATGCGGGAGCGGATCGCCTCCCGATGGGCGCCGATGCGCGGGGCCTCGGCCAGCACGGTGATGTCGAGATGGTCGATCTTGCCGCCGCGCGCCCGAACCAGCTCGACCGCATGCGCTAAGAAGCGATCGGAGGAGGCGCCGCGCCACTGCTCGTCGCTCGGCGGAAAGTGGGTGCCGATATCGCCATCGGCGATCGCGCCCAGCAGGGCGTCGGTGAGGGCGTGCAGGGCGACGTCGCCGTCCGAATGCGCAAGCACGCCGCGATCGGCCGGGATCTTCACCCCGCCGAGCCAGACGTGGTCGCCGTCGGTGAAGGCGTGGACGTCGAAGCCGGTGCCGAGGCGGGTGACGTAGGTGGTCATGGGCTGGGCCTCGCTTAGGGCGGTGGGGTATTGGCCGGAGAAGCCGCGATCGGCCTCGATCAGGTCGGCCGGCTGGGTGATCTTGCGGTTGCGCGGATCGCCTTCGAAGACGACGACGGAGAGGCCGGCCCATTCGGCGAGGGCCCCGTCATCGGTGAAGGCATGAAGGTCGGCCTCGGCCGCCCGGCGATGGGCGTCGCGCAAGAGGCCGTAGGCGAAGGATTGCGGCGTCTGAACAGCGCGCAAGCCCTCGCGCCGGGGCGTCTCGCGCACCCGTCCGCTGCCATCGCCGAGATCGTCCACGATCTTGATGGTGTCGGTGACGGCGATGCCCGGCACAGCGGCACGATGATCGCGGCCGGCCACCAGGGCCCGCTCGATGAGTGCCACGTCCACATGCGGGCGAGCCGCGTCGTGGACCAGGACGAGGTCGGGCGCCTGCGATCCGTCCAGCGCTTCCAAGCCGGCGCGAACCGATTGCTGGCGGGTGGCGCCGCCGGGAACCGGCGCGGCAACTTTATCGCGGGTCGCGGCGTCGAGGTCGGCGAGGCAGGCGCGGTAGAATTCGGCCGCATCCGGCGCGATCACCGGCTGGATGCGGACGATGCCCGGATGGGCCGCCAGAGCCGTCAGGGTCCGGGTCAAGACGGCCTGACCGCCGACGCTGCGGTACTGCTTCGGGGTATCGCCGCCGATGCGGATGCCGCGACCGGCCGCGACGACCACCGCGGCCGCATTCCATGCGATGCCGGACATGCGTATGCTCCCGCGCTTCGGGGGGTGAGGAACCGCGCACCTGCCGATCGCCACGCCCACGGGGCACCGCGCGTCTGCGATGCGTAGGCCTGGAAACCCGCCGATGGGGAGACCTGTCGTTTAAGCGCGGGAGAAGCTGAAATCAAATCCACCGAATCGCTTGCGCGCCGGGCGGATTTGTCTATTTGTTGAGCACAATGGCCACTGATGATTATTTAAGCTTCCTTCGCCCGGCGGAGGGTGAGCGCAGCATCGCAATCGATAAGGGTGAACGCCCGATACCGGTGCTGCTGGCGCCGCTTTCGGGTGTCACCGACCTGCACGTCCGGCGCATCGCCCGCCGGCTCGGCGCCAGCGCGGTGGTCTCCGAGATGGTGGCGGCCGCCGAACTGGCGCGCGGCGATCAGGAGGCCCAGTTGAGGGCCGAGGGCAGCGGCGTCGATCCGCACATTGTCCAGCTCGCCGGCTGCGCGCCGGAGCCGATGGCCGAAGCCGCCCGGATCGCCGAGGCGAACGGCGCCGACGTGATCGACATCAACATGGGCTGCCCGGCCAAGGTGGTCACCGGCGTCGCCTCGGGGTCGGCCCTGATGCGCGACATCGAGGGGGCGACCCGCATCCTCGCGGCGGTCCGGGGCGCGGTGCGCATCCCCGTGACGGTGAAAATGCGTCTCGGATGGGACCATGCCAATCTCAATGCGCCCGATCTGGCGCGCCGGGCCGAAGGGCTCGGGCTGAACGCCGTCACGGTGCATGGACGGACCCGGCAGCAATTCTACAAGGACCGGGCCGATTGGCGCGCGATCCGCGCCGTGGTCGAGGCCGTGGCGATTCCGGTGATCGCCAATGGCGACATCTCCACCCTGACCGAGGCGCGCACCTGTCTGGAGCGCTCCGGCGCCGCCGGGCTGATGGTCGGACGGGCAGCGGTAGGCCGGCCGTGGCTCGTCGGCGCTCTGGCGGCTGGCCTCGCCGGGCGCCCGGTGCCAACGCTGTCGAGCGCCGAGAAGGCCGCGCTGGCGATCGAGCATTACCAGGGTCTTCTCGCTCTCTACGGGCTGCGCATGGGCGTGCGCCACGCCCGCAAGCACCTGGCGGCCTACGCGGAGGCGGGTGGAGGGCTCGATGCGCCAGCGCGGATGCGGCTCCTGACCACCACCGACCCCGCGGTGGCGACGCACCTGCTGGCGCGCGCCTTCGAGACGCGGGACGCATGGGCGATGCCGGACACCAGCGAGGAGGCCGCATGAGCGCGGGCAAGCCGATATCCGGCCGGGGCGGCGGCCAGAAGCCCGAGGTCGTGCCGACCAACGAGGCGGTGATCAACGCCCTGCCGCTGCCGGTGCTGACGGTCGGGGCCAACGATCACATCCTGCACGTCAATCATGCGGGCGAGACCTTCTTCGATCATTCGGCCCGGCTGATGCAGCGGCGCCGCCTGTCCGACATCATCCCGTTCGCGTCGCCGATCATCGCCCTGGTGGCTGAGGTGCGTCGCCGCCGGGCCAGCGTCAGCGAGTACGGGGTCGAACTGGTGCAGCCGCGTTCGGGCCTGGAGCGCAGCGTCGACGTCTTCGCCACGCCCCTCGGCGACGACGAGGAGATCGTCGTGCTGATGCTCCAGGAACGCACCATTGCCGACAAGATGAACCGCCAGCTCACCCATCGGGGCGCCGCGCGTTCGATGGTGGCGCTCGGCGCCATGCTGGCGCACGAGATCAAGAATCCGCTCGCCGGCATCCGCGGGGCCGCGCAGCTCCTCGAGCAGTCCGGCAACGAGGACGACCGCCTGCTGACCCGGCTGATCTGCGACGAATCCGACCGGATCGTACGCATCGTCGAGCGGATGGAGCTGTTCGGCGACGAGCGCCCGGTGGAGCGCGGCTCGGTCAACGTGCATGGCGTGCTCGACCAGGTGAAGCGCTCGGCTCAGTCTGGCTTCGCCCGCCATATTCGCTTCGTCGAGACCTACGACCCGTCGCTGCCGCCGGTGCTCGGCAATCGCGATCAACTCATTCAGGTCATCCTCAACCTGGTGAAGAATGCCGCAGAGGCGATCGGGGCCGATGCGGTCGATGGCGAGATCACCCTGTCGACCGCCTTCCGCACCGGCCTGCGCCTGCAGGTTCCAGGCTCGCGCGAGCGCGTGAGCCTGCCGATCGAGGTGGCGGTGCGCGACAACGGCCCCGGCGTCTCGGCGGATTTGCTGCCCGACCTGTTCGATCCCTTCGTCACGACGAAGGCGCAGGGTTCCGGCCTCGGACTTGCATTGGTCGCCAAGATCATCGGCGACCACGGCGGGATCGTTGAATGCGATCCGGTCCCGCGCCGAACCACCTTCCGCCTTCTTCTCCCCATGTCGAGCGCCCGCGACGGGCGCGAATCGTCCGCGGAGCTGTAGAGTCGCGTCATGCCCAACGGACACATCATCGTCGCGGATGACGACGCCGCCATCCGCACCGTCCTCAATCAGGCCCTGTCGCGGGCGGGCTACGAGGTCCGCTCCACCGGCAATTGCGCCACCCTCTGGCGCTGGGTCGCGGAGGGGGCGGGCGACCTCGTCATCACCGACGTGATGATGCCCGACGAGAACGTCTTCGACCTGCTCCCGCGCATCAAGCGCGTGCGCCCCGAGCTGCCGATCATCGTCATGAGCGCGCAGAATACCTTCATGACGGCGATCCGCGCCTCGGAGCGCGGCGCCTACGAGTATCTGCCCAAGCCCTTCGACCTGAAGGAGCTGATCGCGATCGTCGGACGCGCTCTGTCCCGCCCGCGCGGAACCGCGCCGGTCGGGGCCGATCCGGGCAACGAGGACATTCCGCTGGTCGGGCGCTCCCCGGCCATGCAGGAGATCTATCGGGCGCTGGCCCGGCTGATGCCGACGGACCTGACGGTGATGATCACCGGCGAGTCGGGCACCGGCAAGGAGCTGGTCGCACGGGCTTTACACGATTACGGCCGGCGCCGGACCGGCCCCTTCGTGCCCGTGAACATGGCCGCGATCCCGCGCGACCTCATCGAATCCGAGCTGTTCGGCCACGAAAAGGGGGCCTTCACCGGCGCGCTGGCGCGATCGGCCGGACGCTTCGAACAGGCCGAAGGCGGCACGCTGTTCCTGGACGAGATCGGCGACATGCCGATGGAGGCACAGACCCGCCTCCTGCGCGTGCTTCAGCAAGGCGAATACACCACCGTCGGCGGACGCGTCCCGATCAAGACCAACGTCCGCATCATCGCGGCCACCAACAAGGATCTGCGGGTCTCGATCCAGCAGGGCATCTTTCGCGAGGATCTGTTCTTCCGCCTGAACGTGGTGCCGCTGCGCCTGCCGGCCCTGCGTGAGCGCTCCGAGGACGTGCCCGACCTGATCCGCCACTTCTTCATCCTGGTGGAGCGCGAGGGCCTGAGCCGCAAGCAGCTCGATGGCGAGGCGATGGAGCGCCTGAAGCGCTATCGCTGGCCGGGCAACGTGCGCGAACTCGAGAACCTCGTCCGGCGCCTCGCTGCCCTCTACCCGCAGGAGACGATCACCGGCCCGGTGATCGAGGCCGAACTCGATACCCTCCCGCTGGCTCAGAGTCAGACGAATGGCACGGGCACCCCACGCAAGAACAACGGTGAGGCCGAAACTTTGTCGGGCGCCGTGGAGCGGCATTTGGCAGACTATTTCAGCAACTATCGCGACACGCTGCCCCCGCCCGGACTCTACCACCGCATCCTGCGCGAGATCGAAGGGCCGCTGATCGGAGCGGCGCTCGCCGCCACGCGCGGCAACCAGATTCGCGCGGCGGAGCTGCTCGGCGTGAACCGGAACACCCTGCGCAAGAAGGTACGGGACCTCGACCTCCAGGTGTTTCGCAACGCCCGGTGAGCACCAGAGACGCGGCGACGGCGAGTAATGCCTGCCCGTCGCTGTTCCACTTCAGCGAGGATCCGGACATCCGGGTCTTCGTACCGCGCCCGGTGCGGGTCGGCATCGACCGGGGAGCGGAGCGCGCCTGGCTGAACGGGGCTCTGGTCTGGGCGATCGATAGCGCCCACAGTCTGCTCTACCTGTTTCCGCGTGACTGCCCCAGGATCGTGATCTGGCCCACGGCCGAGACGTCGCCGGAGGACCGGGAGACGTGGTTCGGCGACGTCTCGGGCCGCGCGGTCGCCTATGTCGAGGAGGCCTGGGCGGACCGGATCGAGGCCGGCGTCCTCGAACGCTACCAGATGCCATTCGCTACGTTCGAACCCTCCGGCGAGGCCGGCACCTGGGTTTCACGCCAACCGGTCGTGCCGGACGGCCATGACACCCTGCGGGATCTGCCCGGTGCCATGGCGACGGCGGGCCTGGAACTCCGCATCCTGCCTCGCCTCACACCCCTGGCACCGATCTGGCGCTCGAGCCTCCATGCGAGCGGGCTGCGTCTGCGCAATGCGCGGGACTGGGTGACGCCTGAAGGCGGACCGCCGAAACCGATCGGTCCCGACCGTTAGACCGGGCGCTTCGAAAGCACGATTGCGTTTCCGTATCTCGGCAAGCCTGATCGGTAAGCTTCATGCGGCACTTGGCGATCACCCTCGGATTGCTGCAAGGGGAGCACGCTTCTCCAGCCTGCGAAACGGGAACACCCCATGGCCATGGTCGAGACAGTGGCGGACCTCGAGACCATCTACGGTGCCTGGGACGCTGTCTCCGAGGCCTCCACCGCGAAGGTGGCCGACCACATCACGTCGCATTACCGCCGCTTCATCGAGGTCGCGCCCTTCGCGAGTCTCGCCACCGTCGGTCCGGAAGGCCTGGATTGCTCGCCCCGGGGTGACCGGCCTGGATTCGTGCGCGTCGCCGATGCCCGTACGCTCCTCCTGCCGGATCGCCGCGGCAACAATCGGATCGACAGCCTGCGCAACGTCGTGCGGGACCCGCGCGTCGGCCTGATGTTCCTGATCCCCGGCATCGGCAATGCCCTACGGGTGAACGGGCGTGCGGTGATCGAGGACGATCCGGCCCTCCTCGCCACGTTCGCCGTCGAGGACAAGGCACCCCGGACCGTGATGGTGATCACCGTCCACGAGATCTACTTCCAGTGCGCCCGCGCCCTGATCCGCTCCGGCCTATGGCGGCAGGACAGCCACGTGGACCCGACGTCGCTTCCCTCACCGGGGCAGATCCTGGCCGAACGCAGCGAGGGCCGGGTGGGTGGCGAAACCTATGACAGGACCTGGGGCGAACGCGCCCGCCAGACGATGTGGTGAACGCGAGCTCCTGCTCATTCACCCAGCCAAAATCCTGCACCCAGCCAAAATCCTGGCCGATTCCCCGAGGAAGGCGCGGACGGGCTCTCCCATCCGCGCCTGTCCCAGCCTCAATCAAGCCAGCGCGGGCTTGCCGACCAGGGTCGGAGCCTCGACTTCGCCGAGCCAGCGCCGACGCATCGGCTTGAGCACGAAGTAGGCGAGGATCGCGGTCAGCACATCGAGCGTGATGATGATCGCGAAGACCGGCAGCCACGAGCCCTGCACGGCATAGATCCAGGCCGCGATCGGGCCGCCGAAGAGCGAACCGATTCCTTGAGCCATATAGAGGAAACCGTAATTCGTCGTGGCGTGCTTGGTGCCGAAGGTGTCGGTGAGGATCGACGGGAACAGCGAGAAAATCTCGCCCCAGGCGAAGAACACGACACCGGAGAGCAGCGCGAACGCGTAGGCGTTTTCGCGGAAGACCAGCAGCAATGCGATCGCCACCGCTTCCGCCGCGAAGGCGATACCCATGGTGTTTTCGCGACCGATCTTGTCCGAGACCCATCCGAAGAACGGGCGGGTCAGACCGTTGGTGATGCGGTCGAAGGTCAGCGCGAAGGGGAGGGCGACGAATCCGAAGATGATCGCATCGGCCACGCCGAAGTCGCGGGCGAAGGAGGCGAAGTTCGCCACCACCATCAGGCCACCGGTCGACATCATCGTCATCATGACGAACATCAGCCAGAAGAGCGGCGTCCGCAGCATCACCCGCGGGGGCGTATCATGGACGCAGGTCGAGAGATTGACCGCCGGGGACGGCAGCACCTCACCGGCGCGCGGCGCGCGCAGGCCCAGGGCCGCCAGGGCCCCGATCGCCCCGAGCACGATGCCGAACACCGTGAGCGTGTGGCGGTAGCCCGAGGCGGTGAGCATGTCGCTGATCGGGAAGGTGCTCAGCATGGCGCCCATGCCGTAGCCGGCTGCCACGACGCCGACGGCGAAGCCGCGCCGGTCCGGAAACCACTTCACCATCAGGCCGACGATGCCGACATAGACGATGCCGGTGCCGAGGCCGCAGAACAGGCCGTAGGTCGCATAGACGCCCAGCAGGGTATCGACCCGGGCCGCCAGCACCCAGCCGAGGCCGGACAGGGCTGCGCCGAGCGCGATCATCAGCTTGGGGCTGAACCGGTCGATCAGGTAGCCCTGCACCGGCGAGAAGAAGGTCTGCAGCACGATCAGGATCGTGAAGGTCCACTGGATCTGCGGCAGCGTTGCGCCGGTGGTCGCGATCAGCGGTTTGGTGAACAGGGTCCAGACATATTGCGGACTGGAGATCGCCATCATGGCGACGAGGCCGAGGCCGAGCTGGATCCAGCGTTGGCGGGAGAGGTTCGTATCCATTATTCGCTCCTTGCGACGCGAACCGCTTCGCAAGGACGATGCCAGGTTGATGCGTGGTAAGTCTTTGCCACACAACGTGTTCGCGAAGAGGGCCTTTGGTTACAGCCCCTCCGAGCCTCCGTCCGATCGGGGATCGTGAACAGCGGCGATCGACCCGTTGCCCGGATGGCGGATCAGCATGCCAGCATGCCCGAGGGAGTCGATATAGGCGCCGCCGAGTTCCTCGATGTCGTGTCCGAGGCTGCGTAGGGCCGCGATGCAGGCCGGATCGAAGCGGTCCTCGACCTTTACGGACAGCGATTCCGCGCCCCAGGTGCGGCCGTAGAGAAGGCGGGGTGCATCGACCGCTGCGGCCGGGCTCATGCCGTAATCCGCGTAGCGGACGAAGATCTGCGACTGGAATTGCGGCTGTCCGTCGCCACCCATGCTGCCATAGGCCATGACGCGGCCATCATCGAAGCAGGCCAGCGCCGGGATCAGGGTGTGGAACGGCCGGCGGCCGGGCTCCAGCGGGTTCACCGCCTTCGGGTCGAGGGAGAACGAGGTTCCGCGATTCTGCCAATGGATTCCGGTCTTGGGCAGGACGACTCCGGAGCCGTACTCCCAGTAGATCGACTGGATGTACGACACCGCGAGGCCGTCACGGTCGATCGCCCCCATCCAGACCGTATCGCCCTCTCCGGGGTTGCGCAGGGGCACCGACGCGGCGCGGCGCATATCGATCTGGGCCGCTTCGCGGTCGAGGGATTCGGGCGTCAGAAAACTGGCCGGGTCGACGCTCAGGCGATCGTAATCGGTGACGATCCGATCGCGGATGGCGAAGGCCCGCTTCGTTGCCTCGATCAGCCCGTGATAATGCGCGGTGGTCTCCGGCCGGTCGATCCGCAGGCGATCGAAGATGCCGAGAATCAGCAGGGCGGCGATGCCCTGGGTCGGCGGCGGGAAGTTATAGAGCATCGCGTCCCGGCGGCGGATCGAGAGCGGCGTGCGCTCGCGGGGTGCGTAAGCCTCGAGATCGGCCCGGGTGACCGGGGTTCCGAGCGTCTCCAGGTCCGCCGCGATCTCGCGGCCGAGATCGCCGCGGTAGAAATCGTCGAGCCCCGCATGGGCGAGGTGATCCAGCGTCGCGGCCAGGGCCGGCAGCTTGCGGATCGCACCGGCCGCGTAGGGCTTGCCTCCGTCGAGGAACGTCTCGGCGAAGTGAGGCTGGTCGTGCAGCGTATCGAGTTCCTTCGGCACGTAACGCGCTTCCGAGGGCGAGACCGCGACGCCGTCCCGGGCATGACGGATGGCGTCCGCCAGCAGCGTGTTCAGAGGCAGGCGTCCGCCCAGAGCCTTCGACAGGTCGAGGGCGAGGCGCCAACCACCGATGGCACCCGCCACCGTCAGGGCCGCGTCGGGCCCACGCGACGGCAGCACCTCGTAGCCCTGCTCGCGGTAGCGCTGGATCGTGGCTTTGCGGCCGGCGGGACCGCAGGCCTCGATCCCGCGCACCCGGCCGCCGCGCTCGCGCACCAGCCAGAAGCCATCGCCGCCGATGCCGTTCATATGCGGGTAGACCACGGCGATCGCCGCGGCCATGGCGGTCATCGCCTCGATGGCGTTCCCCCCCTGCGCCAGGACGTGCTGCCCCGCCTGGGCCGCGAGACGGTGAGGCGCCGCAACGGCGGCCGTGGCGAAGACGGGCGTGTCTGACATTCTGATCTCTGCGCGATGACGAACGGAAGAATAATGTATTTTTACGCTACGACGAAAGGGTGCGGACCCCGCTTCGGGCTGAGCGTTTGGCCGGCGCGCTGGTGGTTTGCGCAGCGATCCATGCCCCATCCGTATTAATTTCGCCACACTGTTGTGGCGACGCATCAGCCATGCCGTGGCTTCGATCTTCCAGCACTTCGGCCCCCTCTGCAGAGGGGGCGAGCCCTCCCGAGCCGGGGCAGGCCAACGGGTCCGACCGGCTCGAGAGCGCCGTGCGGGTGCCCCCGCGTGGCCCCGGGCTGATCGGCGCCCTGGTGGTGATCACAGCCCTGATTTCGGCCATCGCAACCTTCCTGATCCTGGCGGGGATCATTCAGGTCATCCGGACGCCGACCCTCGGGCTGACGCTGCTCGGCATCAACGTGTTCCTCGTCCTCGGGCTGGTGGTGATCATCGCCTGGGAGGCGCGGGTCTTCCTCTATGCCCGACGTACCAATGCGGCGGTGGCCCGCCTGCACACCCGCATCGTCGGCCTGTTCAGCATCATCGCGATCCTGCCTACGCTTCTGCTGGCGGTGGTGGCGGCGATGACCATCAATCTCGCCCTCTCCCTCGGCTTCACCGACCGCGTCCGGGACGTGGTGCTGAAATCGGTCGAGGTCGCTGACGCTTACCAGGAGAACCAGTGCCAGAGCCTGGCGCGCGAGATCCGCATCCTGACGGACGACCTGACCCGGGCACGCCCGAACTTCGACGTGAACCGGACGTGGTTCGAGAGCTTCCTGACCACGCGGGCCACCGCGCTCGGCCTGCCCGTGGCCGAGATCATGCGCGGCCCGACCGAGGTGGTCGCCCGGGCCAAGATCGACATCCTGAAGGACCGCCGCCTGCCCTCGGCAGCGGCCTTCGAAGACGCGGCGAAGTCCCCCGATCCGATCTGCCTGGTGCCGAACGAGGGCCGGGTCTTCGCCGCACTCCTGCGGATGCCGGCCTATGACGGTGCCGTGCTGCTGGTGCAGCGGGAGGTGAGCCAGCTCGCGGTCGAGTTTCCCGGCGTGTCGCGGGCGGCGGCGGCGGAATACCTGACCTACGACTCGTTGAAGCGCTCGATCCAGCTCACCTTCGCGCTGGTCTTCGTGCTTATCGCGCTGATCGCGCTGCTCTCGGCGGTGTGGTTCGGCCTCAACTTCGCCAATCGCTTCGTCGCGCCGATCCGGCGCCTCATCAACGCGGCCGATCAGGTCGCGTCCGGAAACTTCTACGCCCAGGTGCCGGCCCGGAAGAGCGACGGAGACCTCGCGCACCTGTCCGAGAGCTTCAACAAGATGACCCAGGAGCTGCGCCGACAGCACGACGGGCTCACGGCGGCGAGCGACCTCATCGACCGCCGGCGCCGGTTCACGGAGGCCGTGTTGTCCGGTGTATCGCCGGGCGTGCTCGGCGTCGACGCGGCGGGCCATGTCACCATCGCCAACCCGTCGGTGGAGCGCACGCTGGGGCTGACCGCCGACGAGATCGTCGGCAAGCCTCTGACCCAGGCCGTGCCCGAACTGCAGGCGCTGTTCCCGGAAGGCGGCGAGGCGCGCCTGCGCACCCTGCAGCAGCAGATCCAGCTCACCCGCGACGGGCGCGAGCGCACCGTGACGGTCCGGGTGACCAGCGAGCAGGCCCAGGGCGGTGCGCGCGGCTTCGTGGTGACCCTGGACGACATCACCGACCTCGTCGCGGCCCAGCGGACCTCGGCCTGGGCCGACGTCGCCCGGCGCATCGCCCACGAGATCAAGAATCCGCTGACCCCGATCCAGCTCTCGGCCGAGCGCATCCGGCGCAAGTACGGCAAGGTCATCACCACCGACAAGGATATCTTCGACCAGTGCACGGCGACGATCGTGCGTCAGGTCGACGAGATCAAGCGCATGGTCGACGAGTTCTCGTCCTTCGCGCGGATGCCCAAGCCCGCCATCGCCCGGAACGATCTCAGCGAGATCACCCGGCAGAACCTCTTCATGATGCGGGTGGCCCATCCCGATCTCGATTTCTCCTTCGCGGAGGAGGGCGGTCAGCCGATCCTGGCGGCCTTCGACATCCGGCTCCTGTCGCAGGCCATCACCAACATCCTGAAGAACGCCGTCGAGGCGGTTCAGGCGGTTCCCGAAGCCGATCTCGGCAAGGGCCGGGTCGATGTCCGCCTCGTGCCCGAGGACGGATTCGTGGTCATCGAAGTGACGGACAACGGCAAGGGATTTCCGGCCGAGGGGCGCCAGCGGCTGCTGGAGCCCTATATGACCACCCGCGAGGGTGGCACCGGCCTGGGGCTGGCCATCGTCAGCAAGGTCCTCGAAGAGCATGGCGGCGGGATCGAATTGAACGACAATCCGGAAGGCCGGGGCGGACGGGTGCGGCTGCGCGTGCCGCTCGAAACCTCTGGTGACGCCACCGACCCAACGACGCCGGGGGGCAAACCCTCCGTGCAGGATGAGAAGGGTGCCGCGCGGACGGCCCCCCCAATCGCGGAGATCCATTCATGAGCGCCGATATCCTGATCGTCGACGACGAAGCCGACATCCGCGACCTCGTCGCCGGCATCCTCGACGACGAAGGGCACCGCACCCGGACGGCCGGCGGTTCCGACGAGGCCCTGGCGGCCATCGAATCGCGCCGGCCGCATTTGGTCTTCCTCGACATCTGGCTACAGGGCTCGCGCCTCGACGGCCTTCAAGTGCTGGACCAGATCAAGGCCGGCCATCCGGACCTGCCCGTGGTGATGATCTCGGGCCACGGCAACATCGAGACTGCGGTCGCGGCGATCAAAGCGGGCGCCTACGACTTCATCGAGAAGCCGTTCAAGGCGGACCGGCTGATCCTGGTGGCCGAACGCGCCCTGGAGGCTTCTCGCCTCAAGCGCGAAGTCCGCGACCTGAAGGCTCGCTCGGGGCAGGCAAGCCGCCTCGTCGGCGCCTCCGTGGTCGTCAACCAGTTGCGCCAGACCGTGGAGCGCGTCGCGCCGACCAACGCCCGGGTAATGATCCTCGGCGCGCCGGGCTCCGGCAAGGAACTGTCGGCGCGCACGCTCCACGCCCTGTCGACCCGCGCCAGCGGGCCCTTCGTGGTCATCAACGCGGCCACGATCACGCCGGACACCATGGAGGCCGAGCTGTTCGGCGTCGAGGCCGGCGAAGGACGGGTGCGCCGCGTCGGCGCCCTGGAAGAGGCGCATGGCGGCTCCCTCTACATCGACGAAGTCGCCGACATGCCGCGCGAGACGCAGAACCGCATCCTGCGCGTCCTCGTCGATCAGAACTTCCAGCGGGTGGGCGGCACCGCCCGGGTCCACGTCGACGTGCGTATCATCTCGTCGTCCTCGCGCGACCTCGCCGAGGAGATCGCGGGCGGCCGATTCCGGGAGGACCTGTTCCACCGGCTCTCGGTGGTGCCCATCCGGGTGCCGTCGCTGTCCGAGCGGCGCGAGGATGTGCCGGAGCTGATCTCGTTCTTCATGGAGCAGATTTCGGGGGCCACCGGCCTGCCGCGCCGGCGCATCGCCGAGGATGCGATGGCGGTGCTGCAATCGCACGATTGGCCGGGCAACATCCGGCAACTGCGCAACAACGTCGAGCGCCTGATGATCCTGACCCATACCGATCCGGAGCAGGAGGTCACTTCGGAGATGCTGCCGACCGAGATCGGCGCCCTGGTGCCCACGACACCGAACGGCTCGGGCGGCGAGAAGCTGATGAGCCTCGCCTTACGCGAAGCACGCGAGATCTTCGAGCGGGAGTACCTGGTGGCCCAGATCGCCCGGTTCTCGGGCAACATCTCTCGCACGGCGGAGTTCATCGGGATGGAACGCTCCGCGCTCCACCGGAAACTCAAGTCGCTCGGCATCGGCCCCTGAGAACACGCGCGCGATGCACTTGCATCGGGGGCGGGATACACGTGTAATGTTGCGGGATCGGCATGTGACGTCGGGTGCGCCCGATTCGTGTCGAGACCAACGGATGAGAACCCGCTACTACGGCGGGCGGCGATGCGAACCAAGGATAAGAAAAAATGGCGGGCGAACGCGCTCAGAACCTCCAGGACACGTTCCTGAACCATGTTCGCAAGAACAAGATTCCGCTCACGATCTTCCTCGTCAATGGCGTGAAGCTTCAGGGCGTCGTGACGTGGTTCGACAACTTCTGCGTTCTGCTGCGGCGAGACGGTCACTCACAACTCGTCTACAAGCACGCGATCTCCACCATTATGCCGGGACATCCTGTTCAGCTCTTCGAGCCCGACGAAACGGCCCCCGACAAGGTGTGAGCCCAGCACATTTGATTGGCGCAGCAGTGAAACGTTTGTCGCGCCCTTGTCTGTGGCCGGCGAACGCCCATTGTCCTGAGGACAGGCCGAGCCTGACGACACGGCAAGACAGGGCGGATCAAAGGACTTGATGACTGAACCGATGACGGCCGGCGAAGCCCGGCTCCAGGCGATGGCCGCTCCCGAGGGTGACATCGCTGCGGCCACCCACACTCTCGTCGTCGGCCCCTATCTCGGCCGGGCCGCGGCGGCACGTAACACCACGGGCCACACGCCCGAGATCCTGCGATCCACCGATGCCCGCCTGGACGAGGCTGCTGGCCTCGCCGCCGCGATCGAGCTCGACGTGGTCGAAGCGATCGTCGCCCCGGTGCAGCGGATCCGCCCCTCGACCTATCTTGGCAAGGGCCGCGTCGAGGAACTGGCAGGTGTGATTCGCGCCCGCGAAATAGGTCTGGTGGTGATGGATTGCGCCCTCTCCCCCGTGCAGCAACGTAACCTGGAAAAGGCTTTCGGCTGCAAGGTCATCGACCGTACCGGGCTGATCCTCGAGATCTTCGGGCGACGGGCTTCGACCCGCGAGGGCACGCTGCAGGTCGAGCACGCGCATCTCGCCTACCAGAAGAGTCGTCTCGTACGGTCCTGGACCCACCTCGAACGCCAGCGCGGCGGATTCGGCTTTCTCGGCGGCCCCGGCGAGACCCAGATCGAAGCCGATCGGCGCATGATTCAAGAGCGGATGACCAAGATCGAGCGCGAGCTCGACAGCGTGACCCGCACGCGCGGCCTGCACCGTCAGAGCCGGGCGCGGGTTCCGTATCCGATCGTCGCCCTCGTCGGCTACACCAATGCGGGCAAGTCGACGCTGTTCAATACCCTCACCAAGGCCCAGGTGATGGCGCAGGATATGCTGTTCGCGACCCTGGACCCGACTGCGCGGGCCACCAAGCTTCCGCATGGCGAGACCGTGATCCTGTCGGACACGGTCGGTTTCATCTCGGAACTCCCGACCTCGCTGATCGCCGCCTTCCGCGCCACGCTGGAGGATGTGATCCACGCCGACATCCTGCTCCACGTCCGGGACGTCTCGCACGGGGACAGCGAGGCCCAGGCGGAGGATGTGGGCTCCGTGCTGCGGGAGCTCGGGATCGAGACTTCCGCCGCGCGGATCATCGAGGTCTGGAACAAGGCCGACCTGCTCGACGGGGACGAGCGCACCCGCCTGCTCAACCTCAGCGGCCAGGGCCGCAGCGATCGCGACAGCGACGCGCCGGTTCTCGTCTCCGCGGTGACCGGCGAGGGCCTGGGAGTCCTGACGGCCCGGATCGAGGCGCGGATCGCGCGCCAGCGCTCGACCTTCGCGGTGGTCCTGCCACCGGAGGACGGCGCAGCCCTGCACTGGCTCTACGAGAACGCCGAAGTGCTCGATCGGCGCGAGGAGGAGGGCGGTACCATGCACCTCGCGATCCGCATTGCACCCGAGAAGGAGCCGCGCTTCCTCAACCGATTTGAAGGCGCCCGCCGTCTCAACCGGGTCGGCTGAGCGACCCGCACGGAACAGTCATGAAAAACGCCCGCGATCCCGATGGGTCGCGGGCGTTTTCCTATGCTTCGGACGGGATCGAAATGCCCGATCAGGGCTGCAGGACACCGTTAATGACGTGGATGACGCCGTTCGACTGCATGACGTTGGCAGTGGTCACGGTAGCGGTGCTGCCCTTGGCGTCGGTCACGTAGACCTTCTTGCCCTTGCTCTGAACGACGAGCGGCTCACCCTGGACCGTCTTCAGCTGCGCTTCGCCGCCGCCATCCTTGGCGAGCTTCATCAGATCCTTGGCGGTGTAGACACCCGGGACCACGTGATAGGTCAGGATCTTGGTGAGGGTAGCCTTGTTCTCGGGCTTCACCAGGGTCTCGACCGTGCCGGCCGGCAGCTTGGCGAAGGCGGCGTTGGTGGGCGCGAAGACGGTGAACGGGCCGGGGCCGGACAGGGTATCGACGAGACCGGCAGCCTTCACGGCGGCGACCAGCGTGGTGTGATCCTTCGAGTTCACCGCGTTCTCGACGATGGTCTTCGAGGCGTACATCGGCGCACCGCCGACCATCGGATTCTTCGCGAGAGCCGGGGACGCGACGCCGACGGAGCAGGCGAGGACGACGGCGGCGAACGTTGACGCAATCGGGCGACGGGCGTGACGGTTGATCATGAAGCGCTTCCTCTGAAAACGAATGCCCCATCAAGGGGGTCTTGCTCCGTTACGGGATGCAACCGGCGAAAGTTTCAGGGACGCGCCGGCTTCTGATAGAAATCATCGACTCCAATGCCGTATCGGCGCCGGTTTCTTCGGGCGTTGCGGTGTCCGCCGAACATGCGAAAGCCCGCCCGACACTGAAGTCGGACGGGCTTTGCCTATGTCATGCAGCGGCGAAGCCAGGCCTCGCCGCCGATGTCCAGATCAGTACTTGCGGATGATCGGCGCAGCGACGGCGGCGACCGGGGTCGGCGAGTACAGCGGCACGATCAGGCGGCCCGAGATCTCGGTGCTGTCGAAGCTGGCAGCGCTACGAGCGACGGTGCGGGCGACGTAGACCTGACCGGTAGCGAAACCGAAGTCGTAGCCGACGAGGCCACCCATCAGGAACCGGCCGCGATCACCCTGAGCAGCGTTGATGAGGTTGCCGGCCTTGGCGCTGATGTCGAAGTTGTAGGTACCGTAGGCGATGGCGCCGATTTCGAACTTGCCGAACTTCTTGGTCGCGGTCAGGTCGAGGTTCAGCGAGTCAGACAGGGAGTAGGACTGCGTGAAGCCGCCGAGACCAATGTTGCGAACGCCACCGAAGTTGGAGGGCGAGTCGTAGATGTTGGCGGTGAGGTTGGCAGTGAGGTTCCAGCCGTCGCCGGTGTAGCTGCCGGCGACGCCGAAGCGGTAGGTGTTCGAGGAGAGCTGCGGCAGCACGGCCGAGGCGGCAATCGTGCCATTGTTGGTGACGAGGACGCCGCGGTCGCCATTGAGCTCGTTGAGGTAAACACCGCCGAGCAAGCTGACGCCGAAGTTGTTGCCGAGATCGAAGGCCCAGATGCCGCCGACGAAAGTACCGACGTTGATCGACAGGTCACGCAGGTTGGAGCCGCTCTTGCCGAAGGCGAAGACGGTCGGAGGAGCGACGAGCAGCTCGATGCGGCCGCCGAGCGGAACCAGCGGGGTCGACCAGACCAGCACCGGGATGTTCACCCCGACGTCGAGAGCCGACGGGTTGTCGCGCATCTGGTACACGAAGGTGTTGAGGGCGTAGATGCCCTCGGGGAGCGGCGCACCGGTTGCGAGGCCGACCTGCTCACCCGGAACCGTGGTGCTCTGCGCGTAGGAAGCGGTGGCAGTCATGCTGGCGGTGAGCGCGAGCGCTCCGGCAACGAGCCAGTTCTTCGACATCTTATTCATTCCTTCCCAAGGATTTCAGGCGTCCGCCACGCAGCCGTCCGAACCATTCTGCCGATGCGCCGCTTGTGTGCGGCTTGTTTGCAGTGGATCCGGCGGCCCCCCTTGCGGCCCGTTTTCAAGTCTCAACGTCGAGAACTATTCTACAGGACGCCGCAGAAGGACAGCGGAATGCTTGGAAACGGGGCAGATCGACCCTGACCGTTGCTCAAAAGTCGCATTTTCGGTGCAGTGCAGCGGAAGGAATTGTTAACCATTTGAGCAGGTTGGCGCGGCTATTTGAGCGCCCGTGCCAGCCAGCATCGGCAAAATACCGCTGGGCTCTCAACCTGTTATGGTCTGGCTTGGGCGTCAGGAGCTTCCGGCAAAGGACCTATTGCCAATGCGCAGTCGGCGTAGCCCCGGTACCCCGATTGGTGCGGTTGGGCTCGGCCATGACGCTGTGCCGAGCTGCTTTTGCCCCTCCGACACGGACGAATCAGGGCCCCCTTCCCCGTGTCGTGCGCGAATCCGGGCTCGCGGTTCGTCTACTCGGCAGCGGCACGTCCCTTGACGAGGGCCGTAGCGGGACGGCGGGCCAGGACGTCACGCAGGAATCGACCGGTATGGCTCGCGCGGGACTTGGCGATCTGCTCGGGCGTTCCTTCAGCCACCACGACGCCACCGCCGTCGCCGCCTTCGGGCCCCATATCGATGACCCAGTCGGCCGTCTTGATGACTTCGAGGTTGTGCTCGATGACCACGACGGTGTTGCCCTGGTCGACGAGCTCATGGAGCACCTCCATCAGCTTTGCGACGTCGTGGAAGTGCAGTCCCGTCGTCGGCTCGTCGAGGATGTAGAGCGTGCGCCCGGTGGCGCGCTTCGATAGTTCCTTCGACAGCTTGACCCGCTGCGCCTCGCCGCCCGACAGGGTGGTCGCCTGCTGCCCGACCTTGACGTAGCCGAGACCGACCCGCGCCAGGGTCTCCATCTTCTCGCGGATCGTCGGCACCGCCTTGAACAGGTCGGCCGCCTCCTCGACGGTCATGTCGAGCACGTCCGCGATCGAATGGTCGCGATACTTCACCTCCAGGGTCTCACGGTCGTAGCGGCGGCCCTTGCAGACGTCGCAGGTCACGTAGACATCCGGCAGGAAATGCATTTCGATCTTGATGACGCCGTCGCCGGAGCAGGCTTCGCAGCGTCCGCCCTTCACGTTGAAGGAGAAGCGCCCGGCCTGGTAGCCGCGCGCCTTGGCTTCCGGCAGGCCGGCGAACCAGTCACGGATCGGCGTGAAGGCTCCCGTGTAGGTCGCGGGGTTGGAGCGCGGGGTGCGCCCGATCGGCGACTGGTCGATGTCGATGACCTTGTCGAGGTGCTCCAGCCCGTCGAGGCGTTCGTAGGGCGCCGGATGCTCGAGGGCTCCGTTCAGTGACTTCGCCACAGCCTTGTACAGCGTGTCGATGATCAGGGTGGATTTGCCGCCGCCTGAGACACCCGAGATGCAGGTGAAGGTTCCGAGGGGGATGTCCACGGAGACGTTCTTCAGATTGTTGCCGCGGGCGCCGATCAGGCTCAGCGTGCCCTTTCGTCCCTTGCGACGCGCCTTCGGAACCCGCACGCTCATCTCGCCGGTGAGATATTTGGCGGTGAGCGAGTTCGGGTTCTTCAGAACCTCCGCGGGTGTGCCCTGGGCGATGATCCGCCCGCCATGGATGCCGGCGCCGGGGCCGACATCGACGACGTAGTCCGCTTGCAGGATCGCGTCCTCGTCGTGCTCGACGACGATCACGGAATTGCCGAGGTCGCGCAGGCGCTTCAGGGTGCCGAGCAGGCGTTCGTTGTCGCGTTGATGCAGGCCGATCGAGGGTTCGTCCAGCACGTAGAGCACGCCGGTGAGCCCGGAGCCGATCTGCGAGGCGAGGCGGATTCGCTGGCTCTCGCCGCCGGAGAGCGAGCCGGAGCCGCGCGCCAGCGTCAGGTATTCGAGGCCGACATCGATCAGGAAGGTCAGACGGTCGCGAATTTCCTTGAGGATGCGGAAAGCGATCTCGTTCTGCTTGTCGGTGAGCTTACCCGGCAGACCCGAGAACCAGGCATGGGCGTCGCGCACGGACAGCGCGGTGATTTCGCCCACATCCTGCATCGCGACCTTGACCGAGAGCGCTTCGAGCTTCAGGCGCTTGCCGCCGCAGGTGGCGCAGGGCGTCTCGCTCATGAAGCGCGCGATCTCCTCGCGGGAGGTATCGCTCTCTGTCTCCTTGTAGCGCCGCTCGAGATTCGGGATCACGCCCTCGAACGGCTTGTTGACCTCGTAGGCCCGCATCCCGTCATCGTAGGCGAAGCGCACCGACTCATTCTGCGTCCCATAGAGGACGACCTCGCGGGCTTTAGCGGTCAGGTCGCTCCACGCGGTCGTGGTCTTGAACCCGTAATGGCGCGCCAGCGCGTCCAGGGTCTGTCCGTAATAGGGCGACGTCGATTTCGCCCAGGGACCGACAGCGCCGCGTTTGAGGCTTAGCTTGGCGTCGGAGATGACGAGTTCCGGGTCGATCCGCATTTCATGGCCGATGCCGCCGCAGGTCGGGCAGGCACCGAACGGATTGTTGAACGAGAACAGACGCGGCTCGATCTCCGCGATGGTGAAGCCGGAGACCGGACAGGCGAAGCGCGACGAGAAGGTGATGGGCTCGCGCGGGGCTTCGCCCTCCGGCGCGTCGGCAAACTCGATCAGGGCGATGCCATCGGCCAGTTCCAGGGCGGTCTCGAACGAATCGGCCAGACGCGCGGCGATGTCAGGCCGGACCACGATGCGATCCACCACAACGTCGATGTCGTGCTTGAGCTTCTTGTCGAGCTTCGGCGCGTCGTCGATGGGATAATACTCCCCGTCGATGCGCAGGCGCTGGAAACCCTTCTTCTGGAACTCGGCGATCTCCTTGCGGTACTCACCCTTGCGGCCTCGGATCACCGGCGCGAGCAGGTAAAGCCGGCTCTTTTCCGGTAGGGCCAGCACGCGGTCGACCATCTGGCTGACAGTCTGACTCTCGATCGGCAGGCCAGTCGCAGGCGAGTAGGGAATGCCGACCCGCGCCCACAGGAGCCGCATGTAATCGTAGATCTCGGTGACGGTGCCGACCGTCGAACGCGGGTTCTTCGATGTGGTCTTCTGCTCGATGGAAATGGCCGGTGAGAGGCCGTCGATCTGATCGACATCGGGCTTCGACATCATCTCGAGGAACTGCCGCGCATAGGCCGAGAGCGACTCGACGTAGCGGCGCTGCCCCTCCGCATAGATCGTGTCGAAGGCGAGCGACGACTTCCCGGACCCCGACAACCCGGTGAAGACCACCAGCCGATCCCGCGGGATCGTCAGGTCGATATTTTTCAGGTTGTGCTCGCGCGCGCCGCGCACCGAAATGACCCGCGCATCGCGCGCCGCCGCCCCGTCGAACAATGCCTCGATCTTGGCTTCGACCTTCTCGGCCTCGGCTTGCGATTTCTTGGCGGCGGCTTTGGCTTTGGCCATGGAGTCTCTTCGGAAGGTCTGCGGTGCGGGACCCGGCACGTCTCGGAACGACCCGTTCGCCGCATGTCGGGCGCAAGGCAACCGCGGGCAAGGCGCACACCGCGCATATCGGCTCTTCAGCTAGAACAAAAAGCGTACAACCACAATATCGGCGGCCGCCGCCAGAGACCGCGCCGGATCGGGGGAACAGCGGTCGATCGACATGCCGGCTTCGTTGTCTCCGTTGCGCCGTCTCAAATCCGACAAAGGTCGAATGCGATCCAGTCTCCGCCTGACTCATCAGGATCACGACCGGGCGTAAGGACGGCGTCCATTCCACGGCTTGAGTCATGAGCGACTACACGGAAGACGCCAGATTCCTGGAGGGAGCAACCCAGAGTTCGCGGAACGCAAACGGCTCATCGTTACCAAATTTGCATCAGATATGACCAAATTTTCATCATATGATAGTAATGCAACGCAACCTTTACCCGATGAATGAAACCATCGCTGCATCGTCTTGCAAGCAGGTTCGTCTGATGTCCGCCGGTTTCACTTCATCGCTGCGCTTCCGAATCCTGCTCGTTGCACTCGCTCCCTGTCTCGCCTTCGCGGTGGTGGTCGGTCTTGCCATCACCGAGCGGATGAGCCTGCGGTCTCAGATGGTGCAGGTCGAGGATCTTGTCGGGATGGCGGGTCGGATCAGTGCTTTGGTGCACGAGACCCAGCGGGAACGTGGAGCCTCCAGTCTCTTCCTCGGCGCGAAGGGCACCAAGTTCCGGGCGGAACTGGATACGCAGCGCTTGCGCACCGACGCAGCCCGGACGGCCCTCGATGCAGGGCGAGCCGGCATGGATGTCGGAGCCTTCGGCGCGGGCGTCGCTCGCCGGAGCGAAGCCTTGACCGCCCAGATCGCCGCCATTGGCCCGCATCGCGCGGCGGTCGATGGCCTGACGCGCACGCCGGCCCAGAACATGGCCGCCTATTCCGGCGTGATCGCCAGCGCCCTCGACCTCGTCCGCGAAGTTTCCCAGGTGGCCGCGAGTGCCGATCTCGCCGGTCGCATCGCCGCCTATTCGTCATTTCTCGCCCTCAAGGAACTCGCAGGCCAGGAGCGCGCCACCGCCTCAGCGATCTTCGGCGCCGGACAGACCGATCTCGCGGGGCATGAGCGCTTGGCGGGCCTGAGTGCAGGCCAGACCACCTACGAATCCCTGTTCCGCCTCGGAGCAGGTTCGGCCCAGGCAGCATTGCTCGACGGCGTCAAAACGGCTGCTCCGGCCCGCGAAGTCGAGCGCCTGCGTCGCATCATTCTCGACACGATCCCGGGAACGGCCCTGTCCTTCACGGATGCGCCCGCCTGGTTCGGCGTCGCCACGCAGCGGATTGACAGCCTGAAGACCATCGAAGACCGGCTCACCGCCGATCTCGGGATGGCAGCCGTGGATGCCCGCGCCGAAGCCGAGCGCAGCGTCCTGCTATGGGTCGCGGCCGGTATCGCGACGCTGGCTCTGTCTTGCGGGCTGGCCTACGCTTTCGGAACGGCCATCGCCCGTCCCCTGACCCGGATCGCCGGCGCGCTCACGGCGATTGGCCGCGGCGAGCAGGCCGGGGCAATTCCGCGGAAGGGAGCGCGCGAGGTCCGGGCCATCGCTGCGGCGGCCATCGATTTCGAGGCCAGCGTGACCGAGCGCCGCCGCATCGCCGGGGAGGCCGACCAGTTCGCCGCGAAGGCCGCTTCGGTCCGCCGGGCCGAGATGGTCGCGCTCGCCGATCGCTTCGAAGCCCAGGCCAGCGGCATCGTGGAGGCGGTTTCGGCCGCATCGAGCCAGCTCGAGACCGCCGCCTACGCCCTCAATCAGGCCGCGAGCGACACCTCGTCCCTAAGCCAGTCGGTGGCCACGGCGTCCTCCGAGACCGCCGCGACGGCCGATACGGTCGCGGCCGCGACAGAAGAGTTGAGCGCTTCGGTGCGGGAGATCGGCAACCGCGTCGAGGCCTCGACCGCCGTCGCCGGCGAGGCGGAACGCGATGCCGGCCGGATGGCCGAGGATGTGAACCGTTTGGCGCTTGCCGCCAGCAGCATCGGGGAGATCGTCGGACTGATCACCAGCATCGCCGGGCAGACCAATTTGCTGGCGCTGAACGCCACCATCGAGGCCGCCCGCGCGGGCGATGCCGGGCGCGGTTTCGCGGTGGTCGCCAGCGAGGTCAAGAATTTGGCAGCTCAGACCGCCAAGGCCACCGAGGAAATCGCCGCCAAAGTCGCCGAAATCTCGCAGTCGACGGAGGCCTCGGTCACGGCTATCGGGGGAATCACCGAGGTAATTCAGCGCCTCAACCGGATCTCCGGGGACATCTCGGCCGCAGTCGATCAGCAGGATGCCGCGACGCAGGAAATCGCCCGGAATACCGTGCGAACCTCGGAGGGCACGCGCGCCGTGTCCGGCCACATTGCAGGTGTTCGCGAAGCGGCGGAAGCGGCGCGCAGCGGCTCTTCCCAGGTTCTGTCGGCGGCAAGCGACCTGGCGCGTCAGGCCTCAGACCTACGTCGCGAGGTAACGGGCTTCCTGGCCAGCGTCAGGGCAGCGTGACCCTGCCGAAACTTTCAGTCCGGTCTAGCGAGCGGTCGTCCATGGATTGATCACCCGCATTGCCGTAAGTTCGGTCTTGGCTTGCAGTTCGGTATTGGCCGGCATGACCTTGCGCGCTTGCTGCATCATTTTCCGGGCTTGATCCGCCGGCATCGCTCCGATGGGCAGCATCATCGCTGTCAACTGGGTGCGGGTGCGCCGATCGATGAAGTCGGACCGGCCGATGCTGGCAAAATCGGCTGCCGTATGCCGGTCGTCAGTGCGGCCGACGAAGACCTTGGGTCCGTCCTTCATCACCACGATATCACCGGGCCGAAGCGTCTCGTCCCGCATGAAGGCAGCGGCCGGTCCGGCTGTCATGTCGATCGGAGTCTGGCGGTCCGTCACCTTGATCTTGAGGGGCTCCGATTTCGGCAGGGCCGCATAGCGGATCTTCGGACGCTGGCGTCCGGCATGGGCTGCCCGCCGAATGGAGCGTCGCGCCTGTCCGTAATCGAAATCCGGCGCGGGCGCCGGTGCGACTTGCTGGACGGGGCGGGCAGGCGCAAACAGCAGATCGAACAATCCACCTTCAGCGCTCTGGGCCTGGGCCGGCAGAGTCAGCATCAGCATGCCGAAAGCAGGGGCGATCACAGCGCGCGACGCAGCTGGCAGCGAGATCGTCGGCATCGATGTCTCCGATGAGGGCGCCCGGCCGCGTGCCGAGATGATCCCTTAACAAAAGCACAACCTGAACAGTTCCAGGGTTTTCAAAACATGGTGAGGATGGCGGCAAGATCTCGCGAGTATGGTTGCAAAGCCCCGACGAGAATAAAATCCGACGCTTCGGGCCGGGTCAGGAAACACTCCTGATGGTGGCTAGCGAACGTCTGATCCCGCGCCCTCATCAACAGGCGGCCAGCGCAGCAATCCTGGCCGCGCGGAGCGCGGGGCGTTCGGGTTTTCTGCTCGGAGACATGACGGGGCTCGGCAAGACTCTGTCGGTCTGGTGCGCTGTCGCCGCCATGCCGGAGCGCGAGGTGCTGATCGTCTGTCCCAAAGGCGCGATGCCTCAGTGGCGGCGGACGATCGCCCTGTCGGGCCTCGCCGAGAAGGACGTGACGCTGACGAACTACGAGCGGACCAAGGGCCTGATGGCGCCTCCGCCGCCGAGCAATCGGCGCTCGACCCGGGCCAGGAACAATGCGCTGGCCAAGCACGGGACGCCGAAACGCGCATGGTCCCTGGTGGTCTTCGACGAGAGCCACCGCATCCGCAATCCCTACGCCCAGCAGAGCCTCGTCTGCCGACAGATCGCGGAGGGTGCGGCCTTCACGATCTATCTCAGCGCCACGGCGGGCCAGGCCCCGCACGAACTCTCGTATCTCGGCCGTCTGCTCGGCGAGGCCGCCGGCCAGCCGACCGGGACACTGGCCGAGTTCCGCACGCTGATGCAGCATCTCGGCATCGGCCGTGCCAAGGGGCGCTGGACCAACTGGTCCTGGGAGGCAAACCCGCGCGACTGTACGATCATGGCCGACCTCCTGTTCAAGGGTGATCGAGCGATCGGGCTTCGGCGGCGACCGGGTGACATCGCCGGTTGGCCGGAGGTGCAGCGTGCCCTCAGCGCAGTCGCCCTCAGCCCCGCCGAGCGCCGGCTCTACGACGCCACCTGGCGGGAATTCCGCCGCGAATGGGGGCTGCTGGGTGGCAGTACCCGCAAGCCAGCGGGCTGGGCCGCCGACCTGCGCTTTCGCCAGAAGGCCAGCTTGCTCCGGGTCTCGGGAACCACGGGCTTCGCCGACCTCCTGATGGAAGAGGGCCATGCAGTGGCGATCTCGGTCGCTTTCCTGGAGACGGCCGCCGCGCTGGTCGAGGCGCTGCGGACAGCCGGCTGGCGGGCGGAGACGATCACCGGCACCCAGTCGGGCGAGGCCAACGAGGCGGCACGTCTCGCCTTCCAGACCGGCGGGCTCGATGCCATCGTCTTTACCGTCACCGAGTCGATCTCGCTCCACGCCGGCGAGTTGCCGGGTGGCGAGCGGCCCCGTGCTCTGATCGTCCACGACCTGCGCCACAGCGCGATTCAGCTCGCCCAGATTGAGGGCCGCTGCCATCGAGATGGGCAGAAGGCGACGATCTACTATGCCCTGGCCGAAGGCACCGTGGAGGAGAGCATCGCCACCACCGTCGTCGGTCGGATGGCCTCGATGGAGGCGATGGCCGGTGAGGACACCGCACTCCTCGATGCGATCGCCCTTGCCCTGTCCGAAACGCGGGATGCGGAAGCCGCCTGACCGAATCGCGGCTGGCTGGAACGGGATCGAACCGTCACGGTTGTGGCCTTCGAGGTCCGGCGCATGCAGGATGCTTCGGCCAACGAAAAGGACCCGCCCCGATGGCCCCACCGACGCCGAGCCTCGGCCGCCTGATCAGTGAGGGCCTGCGCCACGGCGGAGATCTCGTGGGGCAGGAACTCGAACTGATGCGCCGGGAGACGGATGGCAACATCCGCGCCATCCTGGGCGTGTTCGCCTGCTTCGGTACAGCCGTCATCCTGCTGGTGGCTGCGTTGGCGATGGTGCTCGTGGCTCTGGTGAAGGGTCTGGCGGCTCTGATCGGGTCGGAAATCCTCGCGGCGCTGATCGTCGGCGCCCCGTTTGCGGCCGTTGCCCTGATCCTGATGATGCTCGGACTGCGTCGGATGGACCGCTCGAACCTGCTTCCGCGCCGATTCGAGCGTCAGATCGAGAAGGATGCCGCCTTGATGACCGGCCGGAATGACGACTGAGCACTACATACGAGGTCTGCCGGCCGGCGTCGCAGCACCGAGCAGAGCGTCCTTGTCGACGCCGAGCGCAGTTGCAATCTCAGCCAGCGCCACGTGCTCGAGCTCGCTGATCCCGGCCTGATCGGCGACATCCGCCGCGATCAGGAACACGCTGGTCCGCTGGGCAACGTCCCGCTCGGCGATGGCCGAGACGAAGCTCAGGTTCTCCGCGCGCCCAGCACGCGTCCGCGCGCGGGCAATGCCCTCGAACAGCTCCGATTCCAGCTTCAACGTGTCGTAGCCCCGCTCCAGGATCGGATTGGAACGCATGCCGGCGAGCGCTGCCTCGATCTCCTCCTCGTCGATTTCGTAATCCGCCAGGATCACATTGGCCGAGGCCGAGACCGCTGCCTCCATCAGGGGGCGGTCGCCGAGAAAGGCCCCCATGGTCTGGGAGAAACGCCCGACGAACTCTTGAAACACACCCATTCGTTTCCCCGAACACCTGGCGTTCCGCCTGCGTCGCCCTGGCTGGACCGTCGCATGGCAGATCGACCGCATCAAAAGCTTGGCGCCGAAGCGCTGTCAACGCACCCGCGGCCGGGACCTACGGACGCGCCGGCTTCGGCGGATACGCGTGAGTGGTGCCCTGAGGGTCGGTGACCCGCCAAGTCGTCCCGGCCGGCTCCAGGTAGTCCGGTCCCACCGGGACCTTGCCGTGCCCGCCGGGGATGTCGAGGACGTAGGTCGGCTGCGCGAGGCCGGACAGACCGCCCCTCAGGGTGCGGACGAGATCGCGGCCGGCCGCCAAGTCCGTCCGCAGGTGTCCGGTCCCCGGTGCGAGGTCGCCGTGATGCAGGTAGTACGGCTTGATCCGGTTCTCGACGAAGCGACGCATCAGGAGCGCCAAGGTCGCGGGATCGTCGTTGACGCCTGCCAGGAGGACCGTCTGGCTCACCATCGGGATCCCGGCATCCACCAGCCTCGCCACCGCCGCCATCGCCGCCGGAGTGAATTCCGCGGGATGGTTGGCATGCAGAGCCACGAAGACCGCGCCGCCGAAACGTTTCAGGGCGCCGATCAGGTCGTCGTCGACCGTGCCCGGATCGACGACGGGGACCCGCGTGTGAAAGCGCAGGACGCGCACGTGCGGGATGGCCCCGAGAGCGCCGGCGAGGTGTGCGAGGCGGCGCACCGAGAGTGCGAACGGATCGCCCCCGGTAACGACGACTTCCCAGATTTCCGGCCGGTCCGCGATGTAGGCGAAGGCTTCGGTGAGTTCGGCTTCGCTCAGGGTCCCCTGGCCCTCCGGGCCAACCATCTCGCGCCGAAAGCAGAAGCGGCAATAGACCGGGCAGACGTGCAGGGGCTTGAGCAGGACCCGGTCGGGATAGCGATGCACGAGGCCCGGCAGGGGGCTGTGGGCCGCGTCGCCGATGGGATCAGCGTCCTCCTCGGGCCGGGTCACGAGTTCTTCGGCCCGGGGCAGGAACTGCCGCGCGATCGGGTCGGCGGCATCGCACGGATCGATCAACTCGGCCATGTCAGGTGTCAGCGAGACGGCATAGCGCGCCGCGACGGCCTCCAGGGCCGAGAGATCGCCGGGCGCCACGAGGCCCGCACGGACGAGGGCGGCTGGACTGCGCAGGGCCGTCTTCATCGAGCTCCGCCCGCCACCGGCGTCCAGATCACATCCTCGATGTGGCGGGCATCGGTTGCCAGCATGACGAGGCGATCGAAGCCGAGGGCGATGCCACTTGCCTCCGGCATGATCGCCAGGGCTTCGAGGAAGTCCTCGTCGATCGGATAGGTCTCGCCATAGACGCGAGCCTTCTCGGCCATTTCCAGCGTGAAGCGCCGGCGCTGCTCGTCGGCATCGGTGAGCTCCCCGAAGCCATTGGCGAGTTCAACGCCGCAGGCATAGAGCTCGAAACGCTCGGCCACGCGGGGATCGTGTCGACTCGGCCGCGCCAGCGCCGCTTCGCTGACCGGGTATTCATACAGGATGGTCGGCCGCCCGATGCCCAGATTCGGCTCGATTCGCGCTACCAGCACCCGACTGAACAAATCGGCCCAGGTGTCGTCCTCCGCCACCCGGAGGTCGGCCCGACGTACCGCCTCGGCGAGCGCATCGCGGTCGGTCGAACCGTCACGATCGACGGTGGCGAGGAGATCGATGCCGGCGCGCTCGGCAAAAGCCTCGGCCAGGGTCAAGCGCTCGAACGTCGCGAACGGGTCGGCCTCCCGATCGCGATGGCGCAGCGTGCCGACGCCGGCGGTGTCGGTCGCGAGCGCCAGGAGGTCGGCACAGTCCTGCATCAATTCCATGTACTCGGCCCCGGCCCGGTACCATTCGAGCATCGTGAATTCCGGATGGTGCAAGGGCCCGCGCTCCCGGTTGCGATAGACACGGGCGATGCTGAAGAGGCGCGGCTCACCGGCCGCCAGCAGCTTCTTGCAGGCGAATTCCGGCGAGGTGTGCAGGTAAAGCGGCTGACGCGCCCCGTCCGGTCCGAGTGCCTCCGTACAGAAGGCCGAGAGATGGGCCTCGTTGCCTGGAGAGATCTGGAGGGCGGCCGCATCGATCTCAACGAACTCGGCCGCCGCGAAATGCGCGCGGACAGCGGCGACGATGCGGTTGCGCGCCATCAGGGCCGGACGGCGGTCGGCGTGGCGATGGGGTGCCCACCAGGGGGAGGGGGTGTTCATACGCGAAAACTTTGCGGCCCGCACGGGAGGACATCAGGGTCTCGGGAGTGCCGCCTTGCGGTGCGACTGGCAACGGTGGCGCGGATAGGTTAGTGGCGGAGCCAAGATGTCGCTCCCGCGGAGGATTCTGCGTCGGGGCGCCGCGTCCGTTTTTTCAACGAACACAGCAGGACCAGACCCCGTGAAGGTGATCGCCTCTACGCTCCGCAAGGGCAACGTCGTCGACAAGGATGGCAAGCTCTACGTCATCCTGACGGTCGAGAACATCCATCCCGGCAAGGGCACCCCGGTGACCCAGCTCGACATGCGCCGCATCACCGACGGCGTGAAGGTCTCCGAGCGCTACCGCACCACCGAATCGGTCGAGCGCGCCTTCGTCGAGGACCGGGAGCACACCTTCCTGTACGAGGACGGCGAGGGCTTCCACTTCATGAACCCCGAGAACTACGATCAGGTCGCGATCCCGAAGGACGTCGTCGGCTCCGCCGCGCCGTACCTGCAGGAAGGCATGGCTGTGATGGTCTCGACCCATAACGGCGTCGCGCTGACCCTGGACCTGCCGCAGCGCGTCGTTCTCGAAGTGACCGAGACCGAGCCGGCGATGAAGGGCCAGACCGCCTCGTCGTCCTACAAGCCCGCCATTCTCTCCAACGGCGTACGCACGGCCGTTCCACCCCACATCGCCGTCGGCACCCGCGTCGTGATCATGACCGAGGATGGCTCCTACGTGGAGCGCGCCAAGGACTGAGCGATTCCGGAACGGCCCTCCGCCTCACGGGGCTGGGGCCGTTCCCTCAGCGGCCTCGTAGCAGGTCTGCGACAGGCTCTGGGCTCGCTGGCGCTCCGCCTGGGTGAAGCTTCGGGGCCGGTCGGCCCAGAGGTTCTCTCGCCGAAAGGCGTCCGAGACGCAGGCGGCGGCCCGGCTGCAGGCTGTGCCCTCGCCGCCAGTGGCAAGGCAGTTTCGCACGTAAAGCGCCCGAAACTCGGCGACACCCGCCTGCGGATGCGGTCCGGTCAGGGTGACGAGGCCCGTCAGCAGAGCTATCAAAATGGGCTGATGGATGAGGTAGATCGCCAGACTGTGGCGACCGGCCCAGCTCAGACCACGCCCGAACCAGCCAGACCCGGGCCAGTCGGCCAATCGCGATCGGCCGACGGCGTCCCGCCCGTATCGGGCCAGCGCCACCCCCACCAGTACCATGCCGAACCAGGGAAACAGCGGCACGTAGTCGTTGGTCTGCGGCGTGCCGCGTCCCAATCCGATGAAGGACAGGATCGGCGCATCGAACGGACCGCCGGAGGCCCAAAGCGGAGCAGCGATCACGACGGCTGCTCCAGCGGCGGCAGCCCAGCCGGGCGCCTGCACGAAGGGCAGGGCCAGCACGCTCGAGGCCGCGATGCAGTGCAGGATGCCGAAGAAGATATAGCTTGATGGATCGGTGAGGTAGGTTGCGACTGTCACAAGGGCGGCCGCAGCCGCGATGCGGGCGAATCGCAGGCTGAAGCGCTTGGGCGCGAAGCGGCCGCCATTCATCAGAACGAGCCCGATGCCGACGAGCACGAGGAAGGTTCCGGCGATTCCGTGAGCGATCATGCGCCCCGGCGGCGTCAGGGCATAGTTCTCCGGCGTGAGCCGTAGAGCCCCGAGATCCCACGTGGCGTGGTAGAGCGCCATCGCCAGCAGAGCGAGGCCACGCCCGGCATCCAGGGCAGCGTACCGGAAGCGCGGCGCGACGGAGGTCGACAACCAGGATTTCATCGCAGAGGCCGTACCATCGAATGATGGCCTCCGCGACGACGCGACGATCTCCGGTCTCGACGGACGCTTTCGCGCAACAGCGCTAACGAAATTTCAGCTTTGCGTGCTCGATCGAAAAAATCCTGAGCCCCCGCCGGTCTTTGCGCCGGAAAATGGCAAGGTGCGCTGTTGCGCGCGCACAGCCCTGCCGAACAATGCGGCATCGGGAAGCCGGCGGACGCATGAAACGGGCTTCCGCCGAGTCATGACTTTGTTAATCTCTGGCGCGGGTCGCGTGACGTGATTCGGTGTGGGTTGCTGACATGTCTGACGATTTCGGTTCAGGCCCGTTTGGGCAGCGTTCGTCGGGGGAGCAGGACGAGAACCGCTCCGTCGAAGGACAGAGCATCGATGCCCAGCGGCCCCTCGACCTCATGGAGGTCGCCGGTCGGATCAAATGGTTCGATGTCTCGAAGGGCTTCGGATTCATCGTCCCCGACGACGGCTCGGGCGACGTGCTTCTCCACATCACCTGCCTGCGTCGCGACGGGCACCAAAGCGCCAGCGAGGGCGCACGCGTCGTCGTGGAGGCCACCGAGCGGCCGCGCGGCTGGCAGGCTTTCCGGGTGATCTCGCTCGACCAGTCGACGGCGCTGCACCCCTCAGAGCTGCCGCTTCCGCGAACACACGTCACGGTTACACCCACCAGCGGGCTCGAAACCGCGGTGGTGAAGTGGTTCAACCGTCTCCGCGGCTTCGGCTTTCTCAGCCGCGGCGATGGGACACCCGATATCTTCGTTCACATGGAGACGCTTCGCCGCTACGGGATCGCCGAACTCAAGCCGGGCGAGATGGTTCTCGTCCGCTATGGCGATGGTTCCAAGGGCAAGATGGCCGCCGAAGTCCGGCTCCTCGACGGCGCGCTGCCCGCCTCACACTGACGGATGGTCCGGTGCTCTCCAGACTCGTGATCGACTGGCGCGATGGATGTCGCGCGCTCCTCTCCCTTGTGCTCCTCGCCCTGATCCTCGATCCAGCGGTGGCGCAGGATGCGCGTTCGGGACCGACCGAACCGCTGAGCATCGTGGGCCGCGAGGGACGGCACGTCTTCGCCGTCGAGGTGATGCGCACCGATGCAGAGCGTTCGCGCGGCCTGATGTACCGTCGCTCGATGGCGCCCGACCACGGCATGCTGTTCGATTTTCAGGCTTCCGCCCCGGTGGCGATGTGGATGAAGAACACCTACCTGCCGCTCGACATGGTGTTCATCCGGGCCGACGGCACCATCGCAAAGATCGCGGCAGATACCGAGCCGCTCTCGACAAAGGTCATTCCGTCGAACGAACCGGTGCTGTCCGTGCTCGAACTCAATGCCGGGACAGCGGCGCGTCTCCGTCTGCATGCCGGAGACCGGGTGGAGCACTCACTCTTCGAGAAGCCGGCGCGCTAGCGTCGGTTCTTCCGGGTTCCACCCTCGAACACACCGAGAACAAAGGCTTGACGTCGCCGAGGTTTCCGATCAGTGTTCCCTTAATGTTCTGATCCATTTCGGGACTGCCACTAGGCAGCCGCGGGACTGGCGGCGAGGGGACATCATGTTCGATCTCACTTTAGACGACGCGTGCCGGCCGAGCCCGATCCTCTTCGAGAATGCGGACTGGCGTGTGGCTGCCGACGGTCTCGAGCATCGCGAGACCGGGTACTTCATCGCCCGAGAGGCGATTGGGATTCGGCGCGACAATCTTTGGGAATGGCCCCTGCACTTGGCCGAGAAGAACTGGTGCACGGTCCGCCTCTTCCGCGAGGCGTTCCTAGCTGCGATCGATGCCTTCGGCGTCGCGCGCGATGCCGATCTGGCGCAATCCTTCGCGGTCGCCTTCGGTTTCGTGGCATCGGGCGCTTCGCAAAAGAGCGAGGAGGACTTCGTATCGCTCGGGGATCTCGTGCGACCGAAATCTACGGTGAAGGGCACCTCTCGAAAACGCAATCCGGCCTCCGAGGGGCGGGTCATAGCGCGGCGGATGGGATTACCGGCGTCTCAGCGGATCGGCGAAACGAGCCGTCACCGTATCGCCCTCTAACGTCTGGTCGCTGCTGCTGCATGCCCTAGGTACCCGACGACGTCGAAATTCGCCGCGAGGATCTCATGTCGCAGACACCGGATCATGTTGAGGACAGCTCAAACCTCGAAGGTCTCGACGGCCTGCTGACGCCGCCCTTCTCGCGACGCGGCTTTGTCATGACCAGCTTGATGACCGGTCTGACTCTGGCAACCAGTTCGGTCGATGCTCAGGTCCTCCGCACGGATGCCGACTCGATCGAGGCCGGCGAAGTCAAGATCCCAGCCTTCGACGGTCCCATGCCAGGCTACCGAGCCATGCCGAAGGGCGAGGGGCCATTTCCGATCGTGCTGGTTATCGAGGAGATCTTCGGCGTCCACGACTACATCAAAGATATCTGTCGTCGCCTGGCTCAAGCCGGCTACTGTGCGGTCGCGCCTGAACTTTATGCGCGTCAGGGCGATCTTTCGACAATGACCGATGCGAAGGTGATCATTCGCGACATCATTTCGAAGACACCCGACGCACAGTGGATCGCCGACCTCGACTCAGCAGCCGCCTGGGCCATTTCGACGTCGCGTGGGGACCAGGGGCGGATCGCCGCCATGGGGTGGTGTCGTGGTGGGCGAGGCGTCTGGCTCTACGCCGCACACCGAAAGGACCTGAAAGCGGGAATCGCCTGGTACGGGCCAGTCGGGGGTGAGCGCACCGAGATCCAGCCGAAAACCGCATCGGACGTCGCCGCCGATATACAGGCGCCACTGCTCTGCCTTTACGGCGGTGCCGATGCCGGCATTCCGGTCGCGGCCGTGGAGGCTGCACGAGACAAGGCAAAAGCCGCAGGCAAATCGGTCGAGCTCGTCGTCTATCCCGAGGCACCCCACGGCTTTCACGCCGATTATCGGCCAAGCTATCGGGAAGCGGATGCCAAAGACGGATGGGCACGCGCCTTAGCCTTTCTGAAATCTCATGGTGTTGGCTAAAATCCTTAGAAAAGCGTGACGCCGAAAGCACAGAACGAGTCCTCAAGCCTCGATCCGGATATTCGGTTGGTTCCGCCACATTGACAGCGATGCTCCCCCATGGCGCAAGATTGCGCTTGGCCCGCCGTTCTGGCCCGAAGAGCGTACCGGACCCATGAGCGCTGTGAATTCGTCTGATGCACGTCCCGTAATCCTCGTCGTCGAGGACGAACCAGACGAGCGCTTCCTCGCGGCTGAGCTGCTCGAGGAAACCGGTTTTCGCGTTATCGAGGCCGAGACAGCCGAGCGCGCCCTCGCGATCCTGAACGACCGGGGCGACGAAGTCAGTGTCGTCTTCTCCGATGTGCGCACGCCCGGTCCGATCGGTGGCTTCGAGCTGGCCCGCATCATTGGCGTAACTTGGCCGCGTGTCCGGGTCCTTCTGACATCCGGTGATGCCGGCGATCAGCCGAGTGACCTGCGTGTCTCTGCGACGTTCATTCCGAAGCCGTGGCGAGCAGCCGACATTCTAGCCTGGGTTCAGGAAGCCGCCGGCCGAACCGATAGCGGCGTTTCCAGGCCTGACATCATCGGTTCGTCGGCACCCGGCAACTGAAAATGATCGTAAATCAAGGGAAACATTGACGCAGAAGGCCGTTGTCTAGTCTCTGAAATCGAGAGGCCGAGCGATGGCCCGGAAGCCAGCGATGACCTTTGCGCAGTCGGTGAACGCTCAACGTCCGGATGAATCCTGGTCGTCGTTGACAGGCTTATCGGATGATCGGCTGCTTGCCACCATCGGACACAGTCTTCGGAACATCTATGAGCCGATGACGGATGCTGATCAGCCGAGGGATCTTCTGCAACTCGCCGTCGTGATTGAAGAGCGGGTCAGGGACCTCGGCCTCTGAAGCCTTGCATTCTACAAGCCGAGTGCGGCGGGAATACCGCACTTGTCCACTGCGACTTGACGTATGGTTCGGATCACATTTCCTCCGTGCTTCGCCAGGATCGGCTTTCCGAGCTTGGGTCATGCGACGTACGGGCCTGCGTCACCGGATCAACCATGCGTCTGAACCTGAGCCTCGGTGTCGCCGCGATAAGCGCTGCCTGCCTCATCTCTCTGGCCAAGCCGGTGATCGCTGCCACTCCGCCAAACCAACCGGCTGAGGGTCCCGGCGGGGTCGGCGATCGAGCGGCCGCGATCGTGAAGCGCGGTCTCGGCAAGGCGGGGGCTGGCAGCTTCGTGTTCTACAAGTCCGGTGACGCGCCGGCCCAGGGACGCCCGGTCGTCATCCTCCTGCATGCTTGGGGCGCTCCGAACCCGCAGGCCTATGGGAGCTGGATCGACCACCTTGCGCGGACCGGGTCTCTGGTCATCTTCCCACGGTTCCAGGATCTTAATCGCACTCGCCCATCCGAATCGACCGCCATTGCCGAGCGCATCGTCAAGGCGACCCTTTCGGATCTGACGGCCGACGCGGAGGCAAAGCCCGATGTGAAGCGTGTCGCCGTGATCGGCCATCTTGCCGGCGCACCCATTGCGGCAAACTTCGCTGCTGATGCCTCAGAGCAGGGCCTGCCCACTCCGCGGCTGGTATTTGCCGTGATGCCGGGCGGGATTGCCAGCGATGCGCGGGCGCGGGGCGTGGTTCTGCACGATCTCAGTCGGATTGCGCCGGAGACGCTGGTGGTCACCGTAATCGGCGATCGTGATGCCCGGGCCGCCGATCTTGCCGCTCGACGGCTGCTGCGGGATGCCAGCGCAGTTCCAGCTGAGCGTAAGCTGTTCGTGCGGGCGCTGTCGGATGACCATGGCTTTCCCGCCTTGGCCGCCACGCTGACCTCTCCAGCGGCGGTCGATACCGCGTATGACGGGGCGGCGATCAAGCTCCCGCCTGAGCCGCCACGCGATCCGAAGCAGCCGGGCCCGCCCTTCAAGTGGTCTCCGGACATGGCGTTGACCGGCGAACAGACCACACTGGTCTCACAGATCAACAACGCACGGGCCGATAGCCTGGACTATTTGGCCTACTGGAAGACCTTCGACCTTGCCGCCGCTTCGGCGTTCTCCGGCACCGATGCGACAGCCCTGAAGGGCAATCCTCGTTTCAGCGACATGGAACGCTGGGCCGATGGCTGGCCGGTGAAGCGCCTGGTCGTCGAAACCCCGCGAGCGCCGGCTGTCCAGCCGACGGCATCGCAACGAACGCCTGCGGCGGCCGCCGATCGGCCCAAATCACAGCCGGCACGACGTCCCTGAACATTCCATATCGGAGTTCTTCGGTGGCACTCCACGCGCGCCGATAAAGCGTCGGTATTCAGTGGATGCCAAAATCCACCGACGCCGGCTTGGGTTGCTGAAGTGCTGGCACGATCGCGAGACGTGGCGCAAGCTTTGCGTAACCTACGTCCGGATCGACTGGACAGGCCATCATGCCCGATTTCATCGCTATCCTTGGCGCGTCGACACTGTTCTGCGCCACCATCATCGTGCTGAACGGCCTCACGAGAATGGCGATTCAGCTCAATTGTGCGACTGGAGATTTCGCCGAGAACGGATTGGCGCAATTTGGCGTGGCGATCGCCATCGCGGGGCTCGCCTTGCAGAGATCCTTTCGTCGAAAAGGTCTTGAGGGTCCGTTGTCCGGACCCGGCGAAAACCATCGGACCTGAAGAACGTTTTCGGCTTTTCGCGGCATGTTGAAAACGTGGCGATCCTGTGACGCGCGCAGGAACCGTCCAGCTAAGTTGGCGTTATGCTGTCATGAGGTCGCAGCCCATGCTGCGCCGTACTTGTTCAAGGGGTGAGTCACATGCTCGGATGGGCCGTTACGTTCCTGGTCGTCGCCCTCGTCGCGGCGCTTCTTGGCTTCGGTGGTATTGCCGGCACCGCAATGGAAGCCGCCAAGCTGGTCTTCTTCGTTGCGATCGTTCTGTTCGCCATTTCGGCCGTCATCGGCCTGATGCGCGGCCGTTCGCCGACACTCTAACGAGCCAAGCGGCGCGTTACGCTTCGCGACTATGACGTGAAGGCCGCCCCAAGACGGGCGGCCTTTCGTATTTCGGCAACGGTCCAATCGAGAGATGTACTCATCCCGACACCGAAACAGGTAATTGTGGCTCCACCATCACCTGGAGCCTAGGGTCTGGACTCGATCAGCACCAGAAGGCGATGACGGCAGCGAGTGCGACGGCCGAGGCGTAGTTTCGGGCCAGCTTGTCGTAGCGGGTGGCGATGCGACGGA